>NZ_JBQCCF010000032.1:0-124226 GCF_051962475.1 Dyella sp. | reverse complement strand
CGCGGCCGCTGCAGCGGCCGCGTCGTTCGGTCGTCACCCGGAGAGGCCTATGAAACCCTATCTGTTGTCCTTGGCCGCCGGCGTGCTCGTCGGCGTGATCTACGCCCTGCTCCGCGTGAAGTCGCCGGCGCCGCCCACCATCGCGCTGATCGGCCTGCTCGGCATCCTGATCGGCGAGCAGATCGTTCCCGTCGCCGCGCGGCTGTTCCGCGGGGAACCGGTGGCCAGCTTCATCCGGCATGAGTGCACGCGGGAAATCCTGCGCGGCCCTGCCGCGCCGCCGCAGGATCCGAAGGACCTCAGTTGATGGCCGCCGCCGATCTGCTCATCGTCAACGCGCAGGTGACCACCCTGGACCGCGCCAAGCCGCAGGCCGAGGCGGTGGCCATCCGCGATGGCCGTTTCCTCGCCGTGGGCTCCGAGCGCGAGGTGCGCGCCGCCGCACCCCAGGCCACGGTGATCGACGCGGACGGACGCCGCCTGATCCCGGGTCTGATCGACAGCCACATCCACGTCATCCGCGGCGGCCTCAACTACAACATGGAGCTGCGCTGGGACGGCGTGCCGACGCTGACCGATGCGATGGCGATGCTGCGCCGGCAGGTGCAGAACACCCCGCCACCGCAGTGGGTGCGCGTGGTCGGCGGCTTCACCGAGCAGCAGTTCGCCGAGAAGCGCCTGCCGACCATCGACGAACTCAACGCGGTGGCGCCTGACACGCCGGTGTTCATCCTGCACCTGTACGACCGCGCCCTGCTCAACGCCGCCGCACTGCGCGCCGTGGGTTACGCGCGCGACACGCCCAACCCGCCCGGCGGCGAGATCGTGCGCGACGCGCAGGGCCACCCCACCGGCCTGCTGCTGGCCCAGCCCAACGCCACCATCCTCTACGCCACGCTGGCCAAGGGGCCGAAGCTGCCGCCGGACTATCAGCGCAATTCCACCCGGCATTTCATGCGCGAGCTCAACGGCCTGGGCGTGACCAGCGTGATCGACGCTGGCGGCGGCGCGCAGAACTACCCCGACGATTACCAGGTAATCGAGCAGCTGCATCGCGACGGCGAGCTGACCCTGCGCATCGCCTACAACCTGTTCACCCAGAAGCCCAAGGACGAGCTGGCCGACTTCCGTGGCTGGGCCCACACGATCAGCCCCGGTCAGGGCGACGACACCTACCGCGCCAACGGCGCCGGCGAGATGCTGGTGTACTCGGCCGCCGACTTCGAGGACTTCCGCGCACCGCGCCCGGAGATGCCGCCGAACATGGAGGCGGACCTGGAGCCGGTGGTCCGCCTGCTCGCTGAAAAGCGCTGGCCCTGGCGCATGCATGCCACCTACGACGAGACGATCAGCCGCGCGCTGGACGTGTTCGAGAAGGTGAATCGGGACATCCCGCTCAACGGCCTCCACTGGTTCTTCGACCACGCCGAGACGATCTCCGAGCGCAGCATCGACCGCATCGCCGCGCTCGGCGGCGGCATCGCCGTGCAGCACCGCATGGCCTACCAGGGCGAGTACTTCGTCGAGCGCTACGGTGCCCGGGCCGCCGAGGCGACCCCGCCGGTCAAGCGCATGCTGGAGAGCGGCGTGCCGGTGGGCGCCGGTACCGACGCCACCCGCGTGGCCAGCTACAACCCGTGGGTGTCGCTGTCGTGGCTGGTGACCTCCAAGACCGTCGGCGGCCTCACGCTGTACCCGCAGCGCAACCGGCTCGACCGCGAGACCGCGCTGCGGCTTTGGACCGAGGCCAACACCTGGTTCTCTTCGGAGCGGGGCAAGAAGGGGCAGATCAAGGTCGGCCAGCTCGCGGACCTCGCGCTGCTATCAGACGACTACTTCGCCGTGCCGGAGAGCGACATCGCGCACCTGCGCTCGGTACTGACCGTGCTCGGCGGCAAGGTAGTGCACGGCGAGGGCGACTACACCCCGCTGGCGCCCGCGCTGCCGAAGCCGATGCCGGACTGGTCGCCGGTGGCCACCTTCGGCGGCTACTGGCGCACACCCGATGCACAGCTGCGCCAGCGCGTTTCCGCCTGCGCATGCGACAGCGCCTGCGGCGTGCACGGCCATGCCCACCTCAAACCCCTGCAGGCTAACGTGCCGGCCGGCGACGCCCGCGGTTTCTGGGGCGTGTTCGGCTGCAGCTGCTGGGCCATCTGATTCCACCACGCAAGGATCCTGCGATGCTCCGTCTCCCCTCCCTTCTCCTCGCTGTCGGCCTCCTGGGCCTGGGCACCGCACCGACGGCGCGAGCTGACGCGCCGGCGAGTCCCGGCTACGCGGTCGGCGCGCAATACGACACTACCCACGTGTACGTCGCGCCGGCGGATTTCGACCGCTTCGTGGCCAGCTTCGTCGCCACCTTCGGCGGCAGCACCAGCAAACAGGGCGTGTTCCAAGTGACGCCCACGCCGAGCAAGACGATGTCGCAACTGGTGCTGACCCCGGCGGGCACGATCTCGGTGTTCGGCTTCAAGACGCCGGTGCCGTATCCGTTCGGCGTCGAGCGCACCGGGTATCTCGTTACCGACATGGATGCGGCGGTGGCTTCGGCGGTGAAGCACGGCGCCACCCGGCTGGTGGAAACCTTCCCCGACCCGATCGGCCGTGACACGCTGATCCAGTGGCCGGGCGGCGTGAACATGCAGCTGTACTGGCATACGCAGACCCCGCACTACCCTGCACTGGCGACGGTGCCGGAGAATCGCGTCTACCTCACCGCCGATGCTGCCGATGCCTTTATTGGTGACTGGGTGGCCTATGCCCACGGCAAAGTGACGTCCGACGACCGTCAGGCGCCCGGCGTGGAGGTCGGCAAGCCGGGCACCACGTACCGCCGTGTCCGCATTGCATCAGGCTACGGCAAGCTGGTGGTGCTGGTCACCGACGGCAAGCTGCCCTGGCCCTACGGCCACGACATGACCGGCTACGAAGTGAAGGATCTGGCCGCGACGCTGGCCAAGGCGAAGTCCGCCGGCACCACCGTGCTCGATGGCCCGTACGTCGCCAACGGCCGCAAGGCGGCACTGCTGAAATTCCCCGGTGGTTACATCGCCGAAGTGCATCAACAGGTCGCGCCGTGAGCGCTGCACCGGTGCCCGGGTTCGTGCGAGCAGTGGTGCGTTCGGCGTGGATCGCCTGGGCGATCCGCGCCGCACTCGCGTTGCCGTTCGCGGCCAGCGTGATCGCCAAGCTGGGCAACTGGCCGGGCGCCGTCGCTGAATCGGTGGCGCTGGGTTTCGGCCATCCAGTGTGGATCGCCGGTGCCACCATCGCCACCCAGGCGATCGGTTGCGTGCTGCTGTTCACGCGGCGACTGTGCTGGCTGGGCGCGGGCATGCTGGCGGTGTTCACCGCGTGCGCCACGCTGGTGGCGCACGCGTTCTGGACTCTTGAGGGCGCCGAGCGCATCGCGCAGATGAACACCTGCTTCGAGCACGTGGCGATCATCGGCGGCTTCGCCGCGCTGGCGGTGCTGGTGCACCGCTCATGCGCGGACTGATACGCCGCCTGGCCGTTCCCGCACTGGGGACGGCCATCACCTGTCTGCCGGCCACGTCCATCGCGCGCCAGGCGACCACCACCGACAGCGGCAGCGCCGCGGCGCCAGCAGGCTATGCGCCGTGGCATGCGCCGGTGCTCACCACCGAGCGCTACAACGAGGACTGGTCGCTGCTGGCCGATTCGGCCACGCGCAGCGGGCACTGGACCGAAGCGTTCAAGTATCTGCCGCTGGGGGCCGCGCCGGGTGTCTACCTGACTACCGGTGTCGAACTGCGCGTTCGCTACGAGCGCTATCGCGGCAACGTCTGGGGCAGCGCGCCCGACGAAGGTTACGTGTGGAAGCGCGCCCTGCCCTACGTCGATCTGCATGCCGGCCAGGCGCGCGTGTTCGTGCAACCGATCTTCGCCGACGCCGCCGGCGTGAAGCCGGCGCCCGGACCGATCGACCGCACCGGCACCGACCTGCTGCAGGGCTTCGCCGATGCGCTGTTCCAGCTCGATGCCGATACCAGCCTGCGCCTGCGTGCCGGGCGCGAGTTGCTGAGCTTCGGCAGCGAGCGGCTGATCGGCACGCGCTACGGGCCCAACGTGCTGCTGGCGTTCGATGGCGGCCGGGCGATCGTGCACCGCGGCGCACTCACCGCCAACGTGTTCTACGTGCGGCCGGTGGAACCGGGCCCGCACGCCTTCGACGACCGCCACTCGCCCACCCGCGCACTGTGGGGGCTCTACACCACGCGTGCCTTCGCTGGGGGCGGGCTCGATCTCTACTACCTGGGCTATCGCAACGACCACGCCGCGTTCGAGCAGGGTCAGGGGCGAGAGCAACGCCACACGGTGGGCAGCCGGCTGTTCGGGGCCACCGATGGCTGGCACTGGAACCTCGAGGGCATGCTGCAGGGCGGTCGCTTTGCCGACATGCCGATCCGCGCCTGGTCGCTGGCCACTGAGTTCGGGCGCAGCCTGGCCACGCTCGCGTTCGCGCCGGACATCACCGTGCGCGCCGACGTCGCCAGCGGCGACCGCTCGCCGCGCGACCATCGCCTGGGCACCTTCAATGCCCTGTTCCCCAAGGGCAAGTATTTCGGCGAGCTGTCGCCGATCGGCCCGTACAACATCGTCAATCTGCAGCCGGGGTTGACCTTCACGGTGTTGCCGCGACTGCAGCTTGGCCTGCTCACCACGCTGTACTGGCGCCAGAGCCGCGGCGATGGCATCTACGACATGCCGGGGCATCTGCTGCGCCCGGGCGATGGCAGCGGTGCCCGCTGGGTCGGCCGCGAGACCGAGCTCAGCATCGAGTGGCAGGCCAGCGCGGAGCTGACGCTGGCCGCTTCCGTGTCCCAATTCCGCCCTGGCGCCTTCATTCGCCAGACTGGCCCGGCCCGACGCATCGGCATGCTCGGGCTGGAAACCAATTTCCGTTTCTAGAGGGAGTCTGCCCATGTCCTCCTGGCGATTGATGTCGCGTGACCCGCTGGTGCTCCTGATGATTCTGCTCTCGGCCCCCACCGGCGTGGTCGACGCGGTAAGCGTGTTGGGGCTGGGCAAGGTGTTCACCGCCAACATGACCGGCAACGTGGTGTTCCTCGGTTTTGCTGCTGCGGGAGTCCCCGGGTTCAAGTGGCCGCTGTACGTCATCGGGTTGGCTTGTTTTGCGGCAGGCGCGATGCTGGCTGGACGCATCGGCAAAGCGCATGCGGGGGGCAGCCGCCGGCGCTGGCTGGTGCGCGCGGCGCTGGTGGAAGCCGCGCTGCTGTGGTCGTCTGCCGTGGTGGCCGTGGACATGGTGCCGGTGCCGATGGGCGCTGAGACGGTACCGTGGACCGCCTATGCGGTGATCGCCCTGTCGGCAGCAGCCATGGGCTCGCGCAACGCCACCGCGCGCCAGCTCAAGGTACCGGATCTCACCACCACCGTGCTGACCCTGACCATCACCGGCATGGCCTCGGACTCCCGGCTGGGTGGAGGCAGCAACCCCAACCTGGCGCGTCGCGTCGCTGCGGTAATGGCAATCCTGCTCGGCGCCATGCTCGGCGCATGCTTGCTCATGGCGTGGGGGCTGGCGCTGCCGCTGTTGCTCGCTGGCGCTTGTGTGTTGCTCGGCACTCTGTGGCTGGCCCGGGATGAATCGCCGGCGGTGGGTGTCTCCTGAGAGCCAGCAAGCGGCAGCCATCGTTTGGCGGGGGCGATATCGGGCAGGGCAAAGCTCGGCAGCCGGTCTCCTACAGCATGACCTTAGCCATCGGGGAGCAGGTCGTAGGTCGATATGCAGGCGAACGCATGCCGTTGCAGCAGATGGATTTCAGCGCCGCGATCCTGCGCGTGAGCTATTTCATCGGCAACGAGCAAACCTTCCGAGGCGTGGTGCCACAGCATGGTGTCTACCCGAGGTCGATCAGCGACAAGAGCGTGGCCGTGGTCGATGCGCGCGATGTCGCTGAAGTCGCTGCGATCGAAATGATCCGTCGCAGCAAGGAGCGGACAGGCGGCCGATCGAAACGGCCCACTTGGTGGGGCCGGATACGCTCACCGGCGCGGTCGTGGAGGCAATCTGTACCGACGTGCCGGGACGGGCGGTGGTGTAAGGCGGCGACAATCCCTCTGCATTCGAGCAGAACGTGGCCTGCTGCATGCCCCAATAGCAAGCCCGCGAGATGCGCCGGATGTTCAAGCGCTACGTGGGTGACAGCCTGATCGTGGAGCCGTTGACGTGATGCGCCTGCAACGATTGTCAGGCCGCCGCATATGGATCGCGGGTTTGCGACGGAGACGGCCAAGGCAATGGGTTGCGGGGCATGCGTTGGGTGGGTAAGAGACCGCTCCATCCAGCGTCAAATTGCCGGGCAGACGGCTCGACGTTGGTCCAGGTTGACGGTGTGCGGGCGGTTCCGGAGCATTCCGCACGTTGTGAATTGCGCGCTATCAGCACGCACGCGATATTTCCATGGTGGCCCAACGCCGCCCTACTCCCTGCAAGGATCCCATGCATGACACACAAGCGCTCCCTGATCCGTACTGCCATGCTCTGCGCGCTGCTTGCCGGCGCGGGCCTCGGCCTCGCTCCAGTCCAGATCGCCCACTCCGCCGCGCCGATGGTGAAGACATCAGCCCCGGGCTTCTATCGCGTGATGCTGGGCGACTTTGAGATTACCGCCCTGTCCGACGGAACGGTCGACCTGCCGGTGGACCAGCTGCTGATGAAGACCACGCCGCAGGCGGTGAACAAGGCGCTTGCCGCGTCGTTCGAGAAGGCTCCGCTGGAGACCTCGGTCAACGCTTTCCTGGTCAACACCGGCAGCAAGCTGGTGCTGATAGACACCGGCGCCGGCGCGCTGTTCGGGCCGACCCTGGGCAAGCTGCTCGACAGCCTGAAGGCTTCGGGCTACCAGCCGGCGCAGGTGGACGAGATCATCCTCACGCACATGCACCCGGACCATGTCGGCGGCCTGATCAAGGACGGCAAGATCGCCTTCCCCAACGCTGTGGTACGCGCGGACAAGCGCGACGCCGACTACTGGCTGGCGAAGACCAACCTGGACAAGGCGGCCGACGCCGACAAAGGCTTCTTCCAGGGCGCGATGGCTTCGCTCAATCCCTACGTGGCCGCGCACCAGTTCAAGCCATTCGAGGGCGATACCGAGATCGTGCCGGGCATCCGCGCCATCTCTACCGTCGGCCACACGCCAGGCCACGCCTCCTACGTGGTGCAGAGCAAGGGCCAGAAGCTGGTTATCTGGGGTGATCTGGTGCACGTGCAAGCCGTGCAGTTCGACCAGCCCTCGGTAACCATCCACTTCGACAGCGACCCGGCCAAGGCCGAAGCCGAGCGCAAGGCCGAGTTCGCCAAGGCGGCGAAGCAGGGTTACCTGGTGGGCGCTGCGCACCTGGCGTTCCCGGGCCTGGGCCATGTGCGCGCCAAGGGCCACGCCTACGAGTGGGTGCCGGTGAACTACACCAACATCCGCTGAGTACATTGCGGGCCAGCACCCGCTTTGCTCCAAACAGCAAAGGGTCGCGTGGCGACCCTTTGTTGTTTAGCCGGCCGGGACGGCGACGCCCCCTTGCAACCGTCGGCCGGGTCCACTATCTCTCTTGATCACGGCTCAGCAGCAGGCGCGGAAAAGCTCCATCGCATCGCGCCACCTCGTACTGCTCAAACGCCCTTTATGAGAATCACACCATGACTGACTCCTGTTGCGGCGGCTGCAACGCCGACCTCACAGCTTTGCACGCCTCGCAGCGGCGCGTGCTCACGATTGTGCTGATCATCAACGCCCTGACCTTTCTCGGCGTGCTGGTGGCCGCGCTGTGGTCCGGCTCGTCGTCGCTGTTGTCCGGCGGGCTGGACAACCTGGGCGACGCACTCGCCTACGGGCTGAGCCTGATGGTCGTTGGTGCCAGCGCAAGGGCGCAGGCCAGGGTGGCGCTGTTCAAGGCGGGCCTGATCCTCGCGGCGGCACTCGCGGTAGCTGTGCGCATCGGCTGGCATGTGCTGCATCCGGTGCTACCCACGCTCGACGTCATGAGCCTGGCGGCGCTGGCGAACCTCGCAGCAAACGCGTTCTGCCTGTTCCTCCTCTCCCCCCATCGGCACAGCAACGTAAACATGGCCTCGGTGTGGGAATGCTCACGCAACGACGTGATCGAGGGTGTGGCTGTGCTGGTCGCCGCCGGCGGGGTCTGGCTGACGGGCGCGGGCTGGCCCGATCTGGCAATCGCGGCAGGCCTGCTGGTGATGTTCCTACGCTCGGCAGCCCGGGTGTTCAGGCGGGCGTGGGGCGAGCTTCAAGCCGCGGCGTAGCAGGCAGGTCTCGGCGAAGCTGCCGCGCGTCTCCAGCGCGCTTGCGCTTCACCTGCCGCCGAGCGACGCCCGTTTGCCGATGAAGGCGTCGCGTTGACGCTGGCGCTACGGCGTGCCTGCTGAGGTGCCCGCCCCGCAACCGGGAGAAACGCATGATCGCAACGGTGGTGTCCTTTGCGCTTGCCCCGCTGCTGGCGATGGCTGGCGGTGGGCTGTTTGGAGCGTTCAAGCCGCCGACGCCCAGGCTCGGCAGCGCTATGCAGCACTTCGCCGCCGGCGTGGTGTTTTCTGCCCTGGCCGTGGAGATCCTGCCGGACATCATGCATCGGCAGGCACCGCTGGCGGCGCTGGGTGGGTTTACCGCCGGCGTATTGTTGATGCTCGCACTGCGTTCGGCGGGTTGTCGCCTGGAGAAGGCCAGCGGCAGTCCTCTGGGCATGACGCTGGTGGTGGGCACCGACGTTCTGATCGATGGCCTGCTGATCGGTGTGGCGTTCACCGCCGGCACGCGTGAAGGCGTGCTGGTAACCATCGCGCTGGCGGTGGAGATGCTTTCACTTGGCCTTGCCACCGCCGCCTCGCTTGCGCGCGCCGGCGCCAGCCGCACACGCACGATCGTCAGCGTGTCGGTGCTGGCGCTGCTGCCGATGCTCGGCGCCGTCGTCGGCAGCCTTGCGCTGGGTGACTTGAGCGGCCGCTGGATGGAAGCCGTGCTGGCGTTTGCCGCGGCGGCCTTCCTGTATCTGGTGACCGAGGAGTTGCTGGTGGAAGCACACGAGGTGCCGGAAGCCCCGTGGATGACCGCGTTGTTCTTCGCCGGCTTTGTCGGCTTGATGATGCTCGACATGCTGGCGCCAGCCGGGTGAGTCATGTCGCCGCGCTTCTTACGCGATCATGTCTCTCGATAAACGGTCGAACAGAAGGGCGCGCTCGAACTGAACTGCAATCGAGGAACGGCGGATAAGGTTCGGGTAATTGTCTAACACCCGAACGGTTGCGTACGATCCCACCGATGTTTTCCACGCCCCCTTCCCTGCTGAGCAAGATCCGGCGCCATCGCGGCCTTTGGTCGCTGGCGTTCGTGGTGCTGTTGCTCAAGCTGGTTTCGGGGACGGTTTGCCTCGCAGATGGCGTCGCTCCGCTAAAAGCATCGACGACGGTTACCGTGGCGCTCACTGCCGAAGAAGCATCATCGCTGCTTGGCGATGATGCATGCCTGCTGGGTGAGGGCACGGAATGCCATTGCGCCTGTGTGCATAGCATCGCTTTGCCGACGATCGCCAGCTATACCTTGCCCCCCGTGGCACCGCAGTTTGTTCCGCCCACGCTGAAAGCCATGCGCCTGGCTGCGCCGCCCGGCGCGCTTCATCGCCCTCCTATCGCCTGAAAGCGACTGCTGCTGCATTCGGCCGTGAATCACGGCCGGATGCTCCCGTCTGCTTTCAGGAGAATCCTGCATGCCCGTGTTTCGATCGGTGCCACTTGGCGCCGTCTGTTTGCTGTTCGCTGCCGCCGCCTTTGCGGCAACACCCCCACTTGAAGAGCGCGCGTCGCACACACTATCCGCGCCCTCCTCCGCCACCGCGCCACCGACGCTGACGGATGCGGTCAAACGCATCTGGACCACCAACCCGGAGGTGCAGGCAGCTCGCGCCGAGCTGGAGGCGGCTCGTGCCCGCGCGCGCGCAGCGGCGCGGCCGCTGTACAACCCATCCCTGGCGCTGGATGCCGAGAACGCCGACGTCGACCGACGCACGGCGGGGCTCAGCCTGCCGCTGGACCTGTCGGGAAAGCGGCGCGCACGGCTCGATCAGGGCAACGCTGCGCTTCGCGCGACCGAAGCGGCCTACGACGTGCGCCGACGGGACCTCGCCGCCCGATGGCTCAAGGCATGGGTCGCCGCGGCCCTGACCGAACGTCAGGCCCAGCTCGGCCAGCGCCGCGTGCGGCTGATGCAGCGATTCGACGAACTCGCCGCCGAACGGTTGAAGGTGGGCGACATCAGCAGCCCCGAGCGCGATCTTGGGGGACTCGCGCTGGGCGAGGCCCAGGTCCAGCAAGCTGCGCTGGCAGGCAACGCGGCCGCGGCGCGAGCAGCGCTGCGCGCCATCGAAGGCAGCGCCGCAGCGAAATCTCCACCGCCACCGTCGACGCTGCCTCCGCCACCCGACACGGTGGCACCCAGGGCGACCGATGATCTGCCCGACATGGTGCAGGCGCAGTCAGAACTGGCCAGTGCCGAGGCCGGCGTACGGGTGGCCCGCCGCGCCCGCATCCCCGACCCCACCATCAGCCTCACCGGTGGGCAGGTGCGTAGCGGTCCGCGTACGGATCGCGTCATCGGCCTGAGCCTCTCGATCCCGCTGCCCGTGCTCAACAGCGGCCGCGCCGAAGTCGACGCGGCGATGGCCGATGCCGATGCCGCGGCGGCGCGGCTGCAATCGCGGCGCCAGTCGCTGCAGGCGCAGATCACCGAGTTCGCCGAGCGCTATGGCGCGCTTCGCGAAGCCGACCGGGCATTTCGCGGCAGCCGAGCGGCGGCCTTCGAAGATCGCGCGGCCTTGCTCGAGAAGCTCTGGCGCGCCGGCGAGATCAGCACCTCCGATTACCTCGTACAGCTCAAGCAAAGCCTGGACACCGCGCTGTCCGGCCTCGAACTGGAAAGCCAGGCCTGGCAGGCCTGGTTCGACTACCTCACTGCGGCGGGCCGTCTGAACGACTGGCTAGCCGGCAACACCCAGGACGCGAACCGATGAAAAGTCCCCTCCTCTCCCGCACCCTGCTCGCGCTGTCGCTCACCGTTGCCTGCGCGGGCGCAGTGGCCCAGGAAGCCCCCACCAACAACCCGCTCGCGCTGGATGCCGCGGCCATCAAACAATCCGGCATCGTCATCGACAAGGCCGCCACGCGCGTGCTTGCCGACGAGCTCAAGGCTCCGGGCGAAGTCAAGGCGGACGCCTATTCCACCGTGCTGGTTTCGCCACGCGTCGAGTCCCAGGTACTCAAGCGCAAGGCCCGCCTCGGCGACGTGGTGAAAGCGGGCGATCCGCTGGTGGAACTGTCCAGTGTCGACGTCGCTGGCACCCAGGGCGAACTGATCGTGGCCGAACAGGACTGGCGCCGGATTGCCGCGCTCGGCCCGCAGGCCGTATCGGCGCGTCGCTACAACGAGGCGAAAGTCGCGCGCGACCAGGCCCGCGCCAAGCTGCGCGCTTATGGACTGTCCGAAGGCCAGATCCGCAGCCTGCTCAAGGCCGGCTCCGCCCACGCCGACGGCAGCTACGACCTGCTCGCTCCCGCCGACGGACGCGTCACCACCGACGATTTTCTGGTCGGCGAGCGCGTGGCGGCCGGACGCACGCTGTTCACCCTGGTGCAGGAGAACTCGGTCTGGGTCGAGGCTCAGATGTCTCCGGCTGAGGCCGAGCAGGTCAAACCGGACGATCGCGTCCGCGTGATCGCGCACGACAGCGAGTTGACCGGTTCGGTCATCCAGCGCTCGCATCAAACCAATGAGCGCACCCGCACGGTGCCGGTGCGGATCGAAGTGGACAACCGCAACGATCTGTTGCATCCCGGCGAACTGGTCGAAGCGCACGTCACGGTGGGTGGACAAACCGAGGCCGTGGCGGTGCCCGCCGATGCCATCGTGCTGCTGCAGAACCAGCCCACCGTGTTCGTGTCCCGCGGTACGAAGCCGTTCGAGGCCACGCCTGTGGTCACCGGCGAAACCCGCAGCGGCTGGACCGTGATCACGCAGGGCTTGAAGCCCGGCACGCCCTACGTGCGCAAGGGTGCCTTCGTGCTCAAGGCGCGCCTGCTCCGCTCGCAGTTGGGAGAAGAGTGATGCTCGAACGACTGGTTGAACTCTCCCTGCGCTACAAGGTGCTGGTGCTGATCGTGTTCGTGGTGGTCGGCGTGCTCGGCTACCAGGCCGTACGCCAGCTGCCCATCGACGCCTTCCCCGACGTCACGCCGGTGCAGGTGAACGTCTACACCGAAGCCTCGGGCCTGGCCGCCGAGGACGTCGAGCAACTGCTCACCACGCCGGTGGAGTCGGCGCTGGCCGGCCTGCCCAAGGTGCAGGAGATCCGCTCGGTGAGCCTGTTCGGGCTCTCGTATGTGTCGGTGTATTTCGCCGACGACATGGACATCTACTTCGCCCGCCAGCTGGTCAACGAACGCCTGCAACAGGTGGGCGACCGCCTGCCGGACGGCTACGGCAAGCCGGAAATGGGGCCGAACACCTCCGGCCTTGGCCAGGTGTTCTGGTATACGGTGGAGCGGGCCGACGACAAACTGAAGAACGCGCCCAGCGACATGGACCTGCGCACGCTGCAGGACTGGACGATCCGCCTGATCCTGCGCACCGCACCCGGTGTCGACGATGTCACCTCGTGGGGTGGGCAGGAGAAGCAGTACCAGGTGCGTATCGACCCGATGAAGCTGATCGCGCACCAGTTGGGCTTCAAGGACGTCATCGAGGCCCTGCAGGCCAACAACGCCCAGGTCGGCGGCAACTTTGTCGACGTGGGCCGTGAGCAGTACTTGGTGCGCGGCCTCGGCCTGGTCGCCGATGGCAAGGACATCGGCAACATCGTGCTCAAGACCGAGGACGGCACGCCGGTGTATGTGCGCGACGTCGCCACGGTGACCGAGGCCGGTGCCCCGCGCACCGGCGCAGTGACCCGCGATGGTAAGGAAGTGGTAATGGGCCAGGTGCTGGCGCGCATCGGCGAGAACGCCAAGAGTGTGGTCGATGCGGTAAAGGCCAAGCTCGACACGGTCAAACGCGCCCTGCCCGACGGCGTGAAGGTCAAGCCGGTGTACGAACGCACCGAGCTGGTCAACGCGGCGGTCGAGACGGCCGTGCGGGCCCTGATCGAGGGATCCGTTCTCGTAGCACTGATCCTGTTCCTGTTCCTGGGTGAACTGCGCAGCGCGCTGGTGGTGGTGGTTGCGTTGCCGCTGGCGATGCTCATCGCCTTCATCTGCATGGGTCAGGCCGGCTTGTCGGCCAACCTGATGTCGCTGGCGGGGCTGGCGATCGGCATCGGCATGATGGTCGACGGCGCCGTGGTGATGGTGGAGAACGCGTTTCGCATCATGGCCGAGCGCAAGGCACACGGGCAGCCGGTGGACCGCACCGCGGCGGTGCTGGCGGCCGCGCGTGAGGTGGCCAACCCGATCGCCTTCGCGATCCTGATCATCATCGTGGTGTTCCTGCCGCTGTTCAGCCTGCAGGGGCTGGAAGGCAAGATGTTCAAGCCGATGGCGTTCAACATCAGCTTCGCCATGGCGGGCTCGCTGCTTTTGGCGCTGACACTGATCCCGGTGCTGGCGGCGCTGGTGCTCAAGCCCAAGGAGGAAAAGGACACCCGGTTGGTGGCGTTCCTCAAACGAAACTATGCCAGCTTGCTGGCCTGGTCGTTGGCACGACGCAAGCGCGTGATGATTATCGCAGGCGCAGCGCTGGTGGGCAGCCTCGCGCTGTTCCCGTTCCTGGGCAAGGAGTTCATGCCCAACCTCAAGGAAGGCGCCATCATGTGGCGCATCACCTCAATCCCCTCCGCTTCGCTGGACGAGTCGATCGACATCTCGCGTCAAGTGTCGAACCTGATCAAGAAGAAATTCCCCGAGGTCGACACCACGCTGGCGATGATCGGCCGCGCGGAAAAGGGCGAGACTGCCGACGTCAACTACATGGAGGTCTACACCCCGCTCAAGCCGCGTCAGCAGTGGCGTGATGGACAGACACTGGAGAGTATTGAGGCGGACATGCAGAAGGAGCTCTCCGCCGCGCTGCCCACGGCGGTGGTCAGCTACACCCAGCCGATCCAGATGCGCATTGAGGAACTGATCTCTGGCGTGCGCGCCACGCTGGCGCTCAAGCTCTACGGCGATGACCTCGGAGAACTGGACCGGCTCAGCGGCAAGATAAAGGATGCACTGGCGAACGTGCCCGGTGTTGCCGACCTCGCCTTGGAGGCCAATATCGGCAAGCCGCAGATCCGCATCCAAGTCAATCGCGACGCGCTGGCCCGGTATGGCCTGAATGCCGACGACGTGCTGGCGGTGGTGAAAAACGGCATCGGCGGCGAGCCGGTGAGCACCCTTCTCGACGGCATCAAGCGCTTCGATATGACGGTGCGGCTGGACGACGCCGACAAGGCTTCGCTGCCGGCGATCGAACGCATCCCAATCCGCACGCCGGGGGGAGCCATCGTGCAACTGTCGCAGGTGGCCAAGGTGAGCGATGCGGAGGGTTACTCGTTCATCCGTCGCGAGCAACTGCAGCGTTATGCCGTAATCCAGATGGACGTGCGCGGCCGCGACATCGATGGCTTCGTGAAGGAGGCCAACGCGGCGATCAACGCCACGGTGCACATGCCGACCGGCTACTACACCGAGTGGGGCGGCGCGTTCGAGAACCAGCAGCGCGCGCTGAAGCGGCTGTCGCTGATCGTGCCGGCAACGATCTTCTTCATCTTCGTGCTGCTGTACACCGCCTTCAACTCGGTGAAATACGCGGGACTGATCCTGGCCAACGTACCCTTTGCCACCATCGGCGGCATCGTCGCACTGGCGATCACCGGGCAGTATCTGTCGGTGCCCTCGGCGATCGGCTTCATCGCGGTGTTCGGCGTGGCGATGCTCAACGGCATCGTGTTGGTGAGCTTCCTCAACGAGCAGCGCGACAAAGGCCTGTCGGTGCGCGAGGCCGTGGTGCGTGGCACCGCGCTGCGCCTGCGGCCGGTGCTGATGACCGCCAGCGTGGCAATCCTTGGCCTGGTGCCGATGCTGCTGTCCTCCGGTGTCGGCGCCGAGACCCAACGTCCGCTGGCCACCGTGGTGGTGGGCGGCCTGATTACTTCCACGTTGCTCACGCTGGTGCTGCTGCCGGTGCTCTACGACTGGATGGAAGAGCGCGCAGCCAAACGCCTCGCCAAGGAGAACACGCCATGAAAGAAGTAAAAGCCTACGTCCATCGCGGTCGCGTCGCGGACATCGTGCATGGGCTGGAGCAGGCAGGCTTCGTCCACCTGTCGGTCAACGATGTGAAGGGGCTGCTCAGTGCATCGAGCGAGCGTGAGCGCACCTACTCTATTGAGCTGGGCGAGCGGGTGACCAACCAGGTGCGGTTGGAAGTGTTCTGCGAAGACGCCGAAGCAGCCGAAGCTGTGGCGCTGATCCGCAAGCACGGCCGAACCGGCCAGCGCATCGGCGGCTGGGTGTATGTCAGCGCCGTGGAGGAGGCCTGGCCGATCGAGGGCGGCTGAGCGGTGCCCGGTGGGCTCGTCTGAGCCCACCGGGCTTCGGCATACCCTGCCCGCGGCTGCGTGGCTCAGGACTGAGCTGCGGTGCTTGCAGATGTGCTCCGAGATGGAGCCTCCGATCTGCAGGAACGGGGCATCGGGTGAAATGTCCGGACTCGGTCGGGCCAATTGCGCGATCATGCGCGGCCACCCTCCCGCTAGGACACGCCATGCACCTGGAACTGCCCAAGGTCCGCCTTGAATCGCTGAAGGATTTTCTCAAGCACTACCTGATGATCGTGCTGAGTATCCTCACCGCGCTGGGTCTGGAAGCCTGGATAGAACACAGCCATCACGAGCATGCCGCGGCTATTGCCAGCGCGGAGATCGAAGCCGAGATCCAGGGCAACCTGGAGCAGATCGAGCACATCCGTGCGCACGATCGCGAGCGCATGCAGGCGCTTGAAGCGGTCCGCGACGGCCTGCTGCACGACATTCAGGCGCACGAGTCCGATGCGGTCTGCCTGCAGCACGCCAAGGCGCGCATGCCGGACGGGCTCTATCTCGATTACCGCTGGCCGGTATTGCGCCATGAGGCCTGGTCAGTGGCCGTGGCGAACCAGTCCGCAGGCTGGATCGGCAGTGAACAGCTGCGCCGCTACTCCACCGTCTACGCCCTGCAGGATGCGAGCGCGACCCTGATGACCGCCGACATGTCGATCGTGCTCGACGGCCCGCGCATGAATGACGCGATGATCGACCTGAAGAGCGGCAGCCTGACGGGGCGTGAGCTGCTGCACGTGGTGAACCAGATGGCCGGCACGGTCAACGAGGCGGTGCACAACCTCGACAGCCTCGACAGCCGTATCCGCCAAGCCATGGATCCGGGCAAGCAAACCCCTGCATGACGGAACGCGGTGCCGTATCGCTATCCGCCTACCAAGGCGTCAGTTGCCAGCCCTGCCCTGTCACCTCCAGCCGTCGATCCAGCGCGATGCGATCGAGAAAAACGTGGTCGTGCGACACGATCATCAGCGCGCCGCGGTACTGCAGCAGCATCTGTTCGAGCGCGTCGAGCGAGCGCAGGTCGAGGTGGTTGGTGGGTTCGTCCAGCAACAGGAGTTCGGCGGGTTGTTCGCGGTAGAGCGCGAGGGCAAGCGCGGCCTTGAGCCGTTCGCCGCCGCTGAGCTCGGCCGCGGGTTTGAGAGCGGCGGCGCCGGACAACCCGAGCAGTGCGAGGCGGGTGCGCATGTCCGCCTGCGTGGCGGTCGGATGTGCGGCAAGCAGTTGCTGCAGCGGTGGCTGGTGGGGTGAGAGCAACTGCAGTTGCTGATCGAGCAAGGCTACCGGCACGTGCACCGCGCACTCTCCGGTGACCGGCGGCACTGCACCGGCGAGCACCTTCAGCAAGGTGGATTTGCCGCTGCCATTGGGCCCGACGATGCCGATACGCTGACGGCCCCAGACGGTGAGGTCGAGCGCGCTGGCGCCACCGGTACCGTACGGCAGCCGCAGGTTTTCCAACGTGGCCACCTTGCGTGATGCCGCCCCGGGCAGCTCCGGCACCAGCAGTGCGATGTCGGCGTCTTCGGCCACCTGCGATGCGGCCTCGTGCACGCCCTGCGCCCATGCCTCCTGGCGCGCGTCCTGCTCGCGTTGCCACTTGCCCATGCTCACCTGGCTCTGCTGCTTGCGTCGGCCGAGCAGGATCGGCGCCTGGTTCGCTTCGCGTCCCGCACGCGCGCCGCGCGACTGACGACGGCTGAGGTTCTCCAAGGTCTGCCGGCGTTCTGCCTCACCGCGACGCTGCTCGGCCTTGCGATGCTCCAGCGCCTGCACCGCACGCTCCTGCTCTTGCCCCCGGGCGCTTTCGTAGAACTCGTAGTTGCCACCGTAATCGCGCAGGCCGGTGGGCGAGAGCTCGACGATGCGCTGCATGACCGTGAGCAGTTCGCGATCGTGGCTGATCACCAGCAGCCCCTTCGGCCAGGTACTGAGGCGCTGCAGCAGCGCGTGGCGATGCGGGCGATCGAGGTGGTTGGTGGGCTCGTCCAGCACCAGCACGTCGGGCGCGGCGAGCCAGGCGCCGGCCAGCGCGACCTGGGTGAGTTCGCCGCCGCTGAGTTGATTCGCCGGCTGCTCGGGGCCGAGGTGACCCAGGCCCTGCTCGTCGAGCCAGGCGACCAGCTGCTGGCGGATATCCCAACGCTCGCCCACCTGCTCGAAATCCGCGGCGTCGACGCTGCCCGCTTCGATGCGTGCGAGCGCATCGAGCACCGGCTGCACGCCGGCGATGCCCGCCACGGTGGCGCCGGGTGGACAGGCGATGTGCTGCGGCACGGAGCCCACCGCTCCCGTGCGCTCGCAACGTCCGGCCGTAGGTGCCAGCTCACCGGCGAGCAGGCGCGCGAGCACGCTCTTGCCCACACCATTGCGGCCGACCAGCCCGGTGGGTCGACGGTCGAGTTGCAGATCGAGCTGGGAAAACACGCGCTGACCGTCGGGCCATGCGAACGCTGCATCGCGCAGCGTGAGGAACGCTTCCGTCATGGGAATCTCCAGGTGCCATGTGTCGGTCCATCCATGGGGATGGAGGCGGACAGGCCGTCAGCAGGACGGCGGCATCACTGGCGCATCGGACGGATTCCTCTTAAGCGGACGAAAACGGTGAGGGACTATAGCCAGCCCGGTGGCGAACGACAAACCCAACGGTGTTCTCGCCAAGGCCACGGTTCAGCGTCAGACGCCATTTGCGTCCGCGCCGCCTAACAGCAGCTAACAACAGCTCGCTGGCTGAATGTCAGCCGTGCTCCGACACTGAGGCACGCAGCGGAGGACTCTACGATGGATGCGAATGGCAACTGTTGCCGCCTGGCAACGGACAGGCTCCCGAACGATGCGCTGGTCGCATTGATAGTCGCCGCGATCGACCGCGGCACGCCGCCATGCGCGCAGTTGCTGGAGGAAGCCACATCGGTGTTCACCGCCTTCTTTCGGGGCCAGGCGCTGGCTGGCCGTATCAACGACGCGGAGCTGGCGCCGTTGGTGGCCGAGGCGCTCACCGCATTGCATCGGCACTGCGCCACGTTCGACAGCAAGGCTCCCTTTCGGGCGTGGCTGCTAGACACTGCCAGACGCGTGATGGTCGACTACCAGCGCCGCCAAAACGCGACGGCCGGCGCGAGTGAGGTCACCGCGCCAGCACCGCATTCGCCAGGCGACACCGACGGCTCGCCCCACACCCGTCGCCGTGAGCGGCGCCCTGCTGGGGTGTGCTGAGAGCCTTAGCAGCAGGTCATGGCGATAAACACGGTATTGCACACCGCGCGCACCTTCACCTCTGGAGGGCGCAATGGCGAGGCGCACACGCTTGATGGCCGGCTGGAGATCAAGCTCACCCCACCGGGTGCGCCAGGTGGTGGCGCGAACCCCGAGCAACTGCTGGCCATCGCCTGGTCGGCGTGTCTGCTGGGCGCGCTAAGGCATGCGGCGCATGCGCGAAAACTGGTGTTTCCGGCCTCGGCAGCAGTCGGCGCCGAGGTCGATCTGGCGCATGGTGAGCAGGGGTTTTTCCTGAGCGCGCGGTTCGCTGTATCGCTGCCCGGTCTGGACGATGAAATCGCCCATCGCCTGATTCTCGCCGCGCAGCGCAATTGCCCGTTTACCAAGGCCACCACGGGCAACATGGCCGTATCGTTCGTGCTGGCCTGAGCGGCCGACAAGGCAAGTGGGTCACCAGGTGCCCTCGGGGGGGCGAACATCCTATGATGACCGTGTGCAGCGCCCTTCCTCCTGGGTCGTCGCCGTCACACGCATCACCTCTGGAGAATCTGCATTGGACGACGCATCGCCGCCCAACACCGAGCAGATCGTCTTCGGCCCTTTCTGCCTGGTACCGCACAAGCGCTTGCTGACCCGCAACGGCGTGCCCCTGGACGTGGGCGGCCGCGCATTCGACCTGTTGCTCGCTCTGGCGAGGCGTCCCGGGCGCGTGCTTTCCAAACGAGAGCTACTGAAGGAAGTCTGGCCTGACGTGGTGGTCGAGGAGGGCAGCCTGCGCTTTCACATGACCTCGCTGCGTCGCCTGCTCGGCGACGGTGTCGAGGGTGCCCGCTACATCGCCACCCAGGTCGGTGTTGGCTATGCCTTTGTGGCGCCGGTGCAGCTGCAACAGCCAGTCGCCGGCGCCCTGCCTGCTGTTGCCGGCACAACTCCAGCTGCCGCCAGTGCGGTAGGTCGCCTGCCTTCGCGACCACGGTTGATCGGACGCGAGGCGGACGTCGAGCAGGTGGCGCAGCGGCTGGAACGCCCGCTCCTGTTCACCATTGTGGGCGCTGGAGGCGTAGGCAAGACCAGCCTGGCGGTAGAGATCGGGCATCGCCTCGAGCATGCCGTGTACGAGCGGGCCCGGTTCGTCGATCTGGCACAGGTGGAGGATGCTGCCCTGGTGCCGTTTGCACTGGCGGCTGTCCTGGGCGTACCCGTGCAAGCGGAGGATCCGTTGGCGGTAGTCATGGCCTACCTGCAGTCCCGCTCTCAGTTGCTCATCCTGGACAACTGCGAACACGTCGTCGCCACCGTCTCGGACATCGCCGAACGGCTACGCGAGGGCGCACCAGGCACTGCCCTGCTGGCGACGAGCCGGGAGCCGCTTCGTGCGCGAGACGAGCAGGTGTACTGGCTCCATCCCCTGGCCCTGCCCCCTGACGATGAACACCTTTCAGACGACCAGTTGCTGAGCTCGCCGGCGGTGCGGCTATTCCTGGAGCGCGCCGCTTCCGGCAACGCGTCGCTCGCGGTCGGCTCGAACGACATGCGGTTGATCGCGGACATGTGCCGGCGCCTGGATGGGATGGCCTTGCCCATCGAGCTTGCCGCGGTAAGGGCCGCCACGCACGGACTCAGTGCCACCCATGCACTGCTCGGCGAACGCTTTTCGCTGGGCTGGTCCGGTCGACGCACTGCCCTACCCCGCCAGCAGACGCTTCGCGCGATGCTGGACTGGAGCTACGGCTTGATGTCGCCCACCGATTGCCTGGTGTTCGATCGGCTCGCCGCCTTTGTCGGGCCGTTTTCGCTGGAAGCGGCAACCACCGTGGTGGCCGACACCGAAATCGACGCCACCACGGCGGCCGCGACGCTGGACCAGCTCGCCGTGAAAGGGCTGGTCGCGGTCGACACCGGTGGCACGGACGACATCTACCGCCTACTGGAAATGACCCGCGCCTATGCGAAGGAACGGCTCGCACTGAGCGGTGAAACACAGGCCCGCCTCGTCCAACAACGGCACGCAGCCTTCTATCTTCGCGTGCTGGAACAGCTGGGCGAGACACCGGACGAAGTGTTCGAGCGATCGGCGCGGCTGGGGCGCCAGCTCGGCAATGTCCGCGCGGCCCTGGAGTGGAGTTTCGGGCCGCAGGGCGATCCAGGGCTCGCGCTTCCGCTTGCCGCCGCGGCCGCGCCGCTGTTCCTGCACAACTCGTTGCTGGCCGAGTGCCGTATCTGGTGCGCGCGCGCCGCCGAGCTGCTTGAGCTGGGCTATTTCGGCACCGCGACCGAGCAGGAGCTGCAAGCGGCCCTCGGCTTCGTGCTGATGTTCACGCGAGGTAATAGCGCGGCTGCCGAAGCGGCGCTGCTGCGTGCGATGGACATCGCACAGGCGCGCAACGACCAATGGGCGCAACTGCGTCTGCTGGGCCTGCTGCAGATCTTCTACGAGCGGATTGGCGACTTCGCCTCTTCGCAGGCCTGGGCCGAGCGGGCGATCGCCATTGGCGAGGCGATTGCCGAACCTGAAGCGGTGGGGGTGGCCGCATCGCTGGCCGGTGTATCGCACCATTTGCTCGGTGACCAGCCGCTTGCACGCCAGGAACTCGAGAAGGCGCTGGACTTGAGTGCGCCCTCGCGCCGCAGCCGCACGCTGCATTACGGGTTCGATCATCGCAACCGCACCGGGCTGGCGCTGGCCAGGACGCTGTGGCTGCAGGGTCATCCCGACCAGGCGCGACACTGGGCGGACCGCGTCGAAGCCGAGGCCGTCGCGCTGGACCATCCGGTGACGCACTGCATCGCCCTGGTATGGACGCTGGGCATCTACATCTGGCTGGGCGACCTGGAGCAGGCGAAGCGGAGTCTGGACACCTTCACACGCGTCGCGCATACCAACCTGCTCGGGCCGTACATGGCCGCCGCCGTAGGGATGCGCGGCGCCATCGCCGTGCGCGAAGGTTGCGCGGACGAGGCTGTGCGCTGGCTGGAAGAGAGCCTGGCCAGGCTGCACGGCATGCGCTACGAACTGCTGACCACTTCCTTCGAACTGGCGCTGGCCGATGGCCTGATCCAGCAGGGGCGGCACCGACAGGCCAGGAATCTGGTGGAGCGCACCATCGGGCACTGTCGCAGCAGCGGCGATGCCTTCGCCCTGCCAGAGCTGCTGCGGGTAAAGGCGGCAGCCCACAAGGGTCTTGGCGAAAATGACGCACAGACGCAGGCCCTGCAGGAATCGCTCGCGCTTGCCCGGCGCCAGGGCGCGCGGGCGTGGGAATTGCGGACCAACATGGACCTTGCGCAGCAATCGTTCGAACAGGGTGACCTGCGGCAGGCCACGGCGTTGCTCGACGAATGCGATGCACGCTGGGGGCCGGAGGGAC
Source organism: Dyella sp. (assembly GCF_051962475.1). Lineage (GTDB taxonomy): Bacteria > Pseudomonadota > Gammaproteobacteria > Xanthomonadales > Rhodanobacteraceae > Dyella_A. Next base: position 102,012 of record NZ_JBQCCF010000032.1, on the reverse strand, counting down.
GGGATTCCGCCGACCTGCGACAGCTCGAGACGCTGCGGCAGGAACTCGGGGCTGTGTAGGTCAGCACGGGGCGGCCCGTGCGCGCCGTCAACCGTCGCTATCGAGCGCCGTGAGGAGAAAGCCGAGGACATCGCCTGCACGGCCCTGCGTCACGAGCGCTTCCGCGGTCAGCCCGCCAAGCGACGCAATGGTCGTTTCGCCATACCACTGCAGCACAGCCGCGGAATCGGGCTCGATCAATCCGGCGATCGCCAACAGGTTCGACACGGTCAATGCATCGCGTGAAGCATGTTGGCGGGGTACCGCGATCTTGCCAGCAACCATCCGCTCGTTGGGGCCGTGCGCTTTGCGATCGGCCGTCAGCAGCCGTACCGGTGGGGTGCGTGCGCATTTCGCTCTCATGGCTCGGGTCTCGGTTGGGGGCAATTGCTGCTGCATGGCGTGAGCCCGCTGCGGCTCACCACCATTGGACCCCTCCCCTTCTCATCGAGCCATCGCACGATGGTATCGGTCGCCCGAGGCGGGCGAGCGCGCAGTGCAGTGTCAGCCCGCCGGCACGGAAGTCAGCGAAAGCTGAGCTGCCATCTGCACCAGGTCCGGCAGCGTGCGTGCGCGCATCTTGCGCATGACCTTGCCTCGATGCGCCTTCACCGTGATCTCGCTGATCCCCAAGTCCGCGGCGATCTGCTTGTTCAGGCGACCCGACACCACCATGCCAAGAACTTCCCGCTCGCGCGGCGTCAGGGATCGATAGGCGTCGCGTACGGCTGCCAGGCCTGCTTCGTGGGCAAGCGCGGCGCGGCTTCGTTCCAGCGCCTCGGCGATCGCCAGCAGCAGCACCTCGTCATCGAAAGGCTTGGTGAGGAACTCGATCGCGCCGGCCTTCATTGCACGCACCGTCAGCGGCACATCGCCGAAACCGGTGATGAAGATGATCGGCATGTCGGGCCGGGCCGTACCGATGCACGCTTGCAGATCCAGCCCGTTGAGATCCGGCAGGTTGACATCAAGCACCAGGCAGCTTGGGCCCCGCGGCTTGTCCTGCTGGAGAAACGCCTGCGCGGACTCCAGCAGACGCGGCTGCCACCCGGCATGACCGATCAACAGCTCCAGCGACTCCCGCACTGACACGTCGTCGTCGACGACGAAAACGACCGGTGGCTCGTCGGCATCCGTGCGCGCGGTATTTGCAGCATTGCGTTGGGGATCCAGCATGGCGGCTCCTCCTGCGGTATCGGTCATACGGTCAGCCCACCGGCAGTGCGGCGCTCAGCGCTTTCAACAGGGCAGCCTCGCTGAACGGCTTCATCAGGCAATCCACGGCGCCCTGACGGATCAGCCGGGGACGCTCCGCCGCATCGCCATGAGCCGTGATGAAGATGATCGGGATGGCGTAGCCACGCCGCGCCAGTTCCTGTTGGAGTTCCGGCCCACACATGCCGGGCATGGCGATGTCGAGTATGAGACACCGCGTCGCCTCGGCGTCGCCGGAGGCGAGGAACGTCTCGGCAGATGGAAACGCCTTCACCGCAAAACCGAATTCGCGCAACAGATCCGGCAGCGACTCGCGCACCGACTCATCGTCATCGACCACGGACACGAGCAGACGCTGGTTCATCAAAGGCGCTCCCTGGCATCGCCGGACACCGATCCTGCATCGTCCATCGACTTCCTCGCGCGGGCGCTGCGCGCGCACGGCAACGAAAACGCGAAGGTGGCGCCGTGCCCCTCGTTGGCCATCGCCCACAGTCGACCGTCATGGCTTTCGATGATCGAGCGACTCACGGATAGCCCAATTCCCATGCCCGAGCTCTTGGTGGTGTAGAACGCATTGAACATGCGTTCCGAATCGGCCGGGTCGATACCCACGCCGCTGTCCTGAACGGCCAGACGGACGTGCCCGTCTTCCTGCAGGCGGGTGATGACGCGCAGATGCCTGGGGCGGCTTCGGATGTCGCTCATCGCGTCGGAGGCGTTGAGCACCAGGTTGAGAATTACCTGCTGCAACTGGACACGGTCTCCGCTGACCATGGGCAAGCCGTCGGCAAAGTCGGGATGGAAGACCACCCCATGACGCTGGAGCTCGCCTAGCAACATCGCCACCACTTCCCGGGCCGCTTCATTGAGGTCCAGCGGCTCCGTGCTGGCCTCCTTTTTCGCAAACAGCGCACGCAGCCGCTTGATCACATCAGACGCGCGGTTGCCGTCGCGGATGGTGCGCCGGGCCGTTTCGCGCGCACCGTCGATGTTCGGTGGTTCGGCGCCCAGCATGCGCAGGCAGGTGCTGGCGTTGGTGATGATGCCCGCCAGCGGCTGGTTGACTTCATGCGCGATGGACGCGGTCAGCGCGCCCAGGCTGGCCACGCGGGCCACATGCGCCAGCTCGGAACGGACCTTGCTCAACGCCTCTTCGGACAGTCGACGCTGGGTGATGTCCTGCAACCCGGCGATGTACTCCACGCCGCCGTCCTCGCTGCGTGTCGCGTGCGCCACCAGGTGCACCCATTTCACCCGGCCATCGGGAAAAAGCAGCCGGTGCTCGTGTTCGAAGTCGCCCGGTGAGCTTCGCTGCCGACGAATCATTTCCTCGTGCGCCGGAAGATCCTCCGGATGGATGCGCGTGTCGATCAATGCAAACGTCGGGGTCACCGACGGGTCGATCTCCAGGATGCGGTAGACCTCCTCCGACCAGACGATCTCGTCACTGCCGACGCGCCAGGAGAAGGTTCCCGTCACACTGAGCCGCTGCGCCTTGCTCATGAACGCCTGGCTTTGCTTCAACGCGGCTTCACTGTGCGCGCGCTCGATGGCGATGCTGGCAAGGTGGGTGAACTGTGCAATCAGCGTGCGCTGCGCGCGATCCGCGCCGTTGCCGTCCTGGAACAGCACCGAGAAGACAGCCATGACACCGCCGCAGCTGTACCGGATGGGCGTCGACCAGCTCGCGCGGATTCCATGCGATAGCGCCCAGGACCGCCATCGATCCCAGCGGGTCTCCGCGGTCAGGTCATCAGCAATGACCGCCTCCCCGCTCGCCGCCGCGCAGGCGATGGGGCTGAAATCGGGATCGAGTGGCTGGCCGTCCTTGCCTTCCAGCAGCAGCCCGGGTGTCCCCGGCGCAACGAGTGCCTGTACGCGCAACCGCGAGGAAGATCCTTCCAACGAATGCGTGTGCTTCGGATCGAGCAGCACCACGCTGCACAGCGCCCCGTCCAGGGAGGTCTGCGCCATGCCGCACAGCGCCTCCAGCACCGGCGCCAGCGGTGCACCGCTGGCCATCATTTCCAGCAGGCGCTTTTCGCCTTCGAGCAGCAACTCGGCGCGCTTGCGGTCGTCGATGTCCGTGTTTTGCCCGTACCACTTCACCACCTGTCCGGCGTCATCGCGCTGAGGCACGGCGCGGATCAGGAACCAGCGGTACGCCCCATCGCCGCGGCGCAGACGCGCTTCGAAAGAGCCCGGTTCGCCGACCTGGAGCAATGCCTGCCAATAGCTCCCCAGCGCAGGGGCGTCGGCGGGATGAATGACGGACGTCCACCCGGTGCCCAGGGAGTCAGCGAGGCTGAGTCCGGTGTAATCGCACCACCGCTGATTGAGAAATTCCACGCTGCCGTCGGGCGCCGCACGCCACACAAATCCGGGAACCGTGTCGATCGTCGCGCGCAGTCGGTCTTCGGACGCGGCCAGCTGCGCCATGGCGCTGGCGAGCAATGCCTCGCTGCGTTTGCGGTCGTCGATATCCACATCGAGCGTGCACCAGCGGGTGATCCGGCCCTGCTCGTCTTTCATGGGCTGGCTGCGCACGTGAAACCAGCGATACACGCCATCGAAACGGCGTGCACGAAACTCCATGTCGAATAGATCGCCGCTTTTGACGCAGCGCTCCCATGCCTCAATGGCCGCGGGCAATTCGTCGGGATGGATCAGATCGGCCGATTTCCAGCCCCGCTGCTGCTCCAGCGTTGCACCGCGGAAGGCCTGCGACTGGCGGTTGGAGTATTCGATCTCTCCATCGGGTGTCATCAGCAGGATCGAAGCAGGCAGCGCATCGGCGATCATCGCGAACGCACCGACCGACGGGCTGGCGATTGCGCCCGGTTGCCGATGATCTTCGATGTCGGTCGCCATGACGGACCAATGAGCGAGCTTGCCCGTCGCGTCGCGCACCGGGCCGGCGCGCAGCACGAACCAGCGCCAGGCCCCGTCGACACGCCGCATGCGGGCCCGCATATCCTGCGGCTGGTGCGAGGCGAGGATGCTGCTCCAGCCTTTGCGCAGGCCTGCCAGATCGTCCGGGTGGACCGCCGCCAGCCAGCCGTCACCAGCCGCCTCTGGCAAGCCCCTGCCCGTGTACTCGCACCATGCCCGGTTGACGAAGTCGACGCCTCCGTCGGGTAGCGCGGTCCAGATCATGCCCGGAAGCCCGTCGACGACGCGGTCGAATTCACCCTCCATACCGGTCCTCACTTCACGGTCGCTATCCGGCGAGAATGCGCCCTGCGACTGGTTTCTGCCCATCATACTTTGGTGTCGGATAAGGGTGCCGGGCCAGACGCCTCTGCTTGCCTCGATGCCAGGGCGATCCCATCCGAAGGTATCGGTCGATACCTTCGTGCAATCGCCCGCCCGGGTTCCCTCTGCTTTGATCTTCGACGCATGCCGACCTCGGCATGCCGCTCCCAGTGACGGGGGCGCCCGTCGAGTCGCGCCCCACCCTTGGCGGGCGCCCCAGAGCGACATGGATGGCGGACGACGTCCGTCCCCCGCGCATCAGGACCCACCATGAAACGCAAAGCCTTCCTGTTCTGCCTGACGCTGGTTGCGCAGGTGGCAGCGGTCTCGGCCATCGCTTCCACGCCCGAGCCGGTCGTTGCAGCGCCGCCCAATCGGGCTATTCCTGCCATCAAGCTGCCTGTGCTGGGTCAGCTGCCCTCGCTGGCCGGCGCCACCCGGTGGCTGCATACCGAAGCCCTGGCTCGCGCCCGCCTTCGCGGCAAGGTGGTGCTGGTCAATTTCTGGACCTACTCCTGCATCAACTCCCTGCGTCAGATTCCCTATGTCCGCGCGTGGGCGGACAAGTATCGGAAGGACGGCCTGGTGGTGATCGGCGTGCATGCACCCGAGTTCGATTTCGAGCACGACGTCGACAACGTTCGCCGCGCGTCCCAGGGCCTGCACGTGGACTACCCGGTGGCGATCGACAATGACCACCGCCTCTGGGACGCCTTCGACAACCAGTACTGGCCCGCGCTGTACTTCATCGACGCACAGGGCCGAATTCGTCACGTGAAGTTCGGCGAAGGCGACTACGCCGCGTCGGAGCGCGTGATCCAGCAACTGCTGACCGAGTCGGGAGCCCATGACGTGGGCACCGGCCTGGTCGCCGTGGACGCGCAAGGCCCCGAGGCGGCCGCCGACTGGAGTGACCTCCGATCGCCCGAGAACTACGTCGGATACGCACGCACGACAGGCTTCGCGTCTCCCGCAGGCATCGTGACCGACCGGGCGCATCACTACCCAGCGCCGCCTGCGTTGCAGCTCAACCAGTGGTCGCTGATGGGCGACTGGACGATGGGCCGGCAGGCGGCGGTGTCGCAAGGAGCCGGCGGACGCATCCGCTATCGATTCCATGCCCGCGACCTGCACCTGGTGATGGCCCCTTCCACGAACGGTCAGCCAGTGCGGTTCCGCGTGACGATCGACGGCAAGCCTCCGGGGGCCGCGCACGGCGTGGATGTCGATAGCCAGGGTCATGGGGTGGTCGACACGGCGCGCATGTACCAGTTGATCCGCCAAGCGGGACCGGTGGTCGATCGCCAGTTCGATATCGAATTTCTCGATCCTGGCATTCGGACGTTCGCCTTCACCTTCGGCTGACCAGGCACACCGCTGCTCCCCCCGGCCACGGCTCAACGCGCCCGAACCTCCACCCAACTATCCAACGGTGCGAGCGGAGGCGCCATCGGTGCGCCTGGGCCGGCGCCATCTCCCCTGCAAGAGACATGTCATGACTAGAGAAAATGGACCGAGCCTTGCGCCGCTGCGCACTTGGCTCATCACCGGCGCCTCCAGCGGGCTGGGCCATGCGCTGGCCGAATGCGTACTGCGCCACGGCGACCAGGTCGTTCTGACCGCACCCACCCTGTCTGGCATGGAAGCGCTGGCGGCACGCCACCCCCGCTCCGCGCTCGCTCTGGAGCTGGACGTCACCGATCCGTTGCAGCGGATCGATGCCGTCGATCGAGCCCTCACCCACTTCGGCGCCATCGATGTGCTGGTAAACAATGCGGCCATCGACTTCCTCGGTGCCGTCGAGGAACAGCGCGAAGATGACTACCGCGCGCAGTTCGAGGTGAACTTCTTCGGCGCGGTGGGCATGATCCGCCTGGTGTTGCCAGGCATGCGCAAGCGTCGCAGCGGCACCATCGTCAACGTGTCCTCCATGGACGGGCTCGCCAGCCTGCCGGCCAACGGCTATTACTCGTCCAGCAAGTTCGCGCTCGAAGGTTTGACCGAAGCCCTCTGGCAGGAGATCGAGCCGCTCGGCCTGCGTGCCTTCTTGGCCGAGCCGGGCTCGGTGCGTACCGGCATCGAACATCGCACGACATTCTCCGGTCACCCGATCGACGATTACGCAGCCAGTTCAGGCGCGTTCCGCGAACTCCTCGCCAAGCTCACCCCCGAGATGTTTCCCGGCGACCCGGTACGCGTGGCGGCAGCCCTGCGCGAGGAAGTGCTCACCCCCTCCGGGCGCCACTGGATCGTGATGGGCAGTGATGCCCAGCGCAGGATCCAGACCAAGCTGAGCATGCTGCTGGCCGAACTGGAGGCCGGCCGGGCCACGGCTGGCCGCACCGATTACCCAGGCAGTGGCCCGGCGGTGCTCTGAGTGAGCCCCCTCCCCTCGATGCGTCGAGCGCACTCCGCCGGGCCGTACTCCTCCCCTCACGAGCCGCCGCCCGAGAGCGCGAGGATATGAATCGGCCGCCCCTGCGCGGCCTTCAGCAAGCCGGCGTCGATCGCCGGCAACACTGCTGGAACGTGAGCCTATCGGTGGTTACCAGCCTCACGCTGGCGGGAAAGCCGTCCGGCGCAGCTGCGTCGATCAGGTGAGGCGGCGCATCACGGCGTGACGCAGTCTGGCAACCGGCCAGCAGGAGCGCCGCCAGTACCGACAGCATCGTTCCACTTCGCATCGTGGTTCTCCGACGGAGGCGAGAGGTGTGCACCCCATTCGCAAGCTGCCAGGCACAGGTTCTTCCCGGGGTCGAAAGCCGGCGTCGTGGCAGCACAGGCGCGCGCCATATCACAGCCGATCCCGCACCCACTGGCGATTGCACCAAGGTATGCATCGTCCCTTCCGGATGGCCATCCGCGATCGGCATGCACCGATACCAAGGTATCGACCGACACCATCGTGCAATCGTCCGCTGCTCATCGCTCTGGTGAGATCGCTTCGCATCGCCAGCCGTGCGTGCCGCAAGGCGCCGCGACTGGCGCCCTACCGGAGATCGATGATGTCGCCAGTCAACGTGTTATCGCTCTGCTGCCAGCGGCGTCTACCCGCCATCGCCTTGGCCTGGTTGCTGCCGCTGGCGGCCATGAGCCAGACAATGGCCGCCTCTGTGCCATCGACTGCCGCGTGCCGGTCTACCGCAACGCAAGCGCGCATCTGCCCCTTCCATATCCACGTGCCGCAGGCGCAGTTGGACGACCTGCGGCGACGCATCGCGGCGACCCGCCTGCCGGATCGCGAAACGGTGCGGGACATCTCGCAGGGCGTGCCGCTGCACACCATGCAGTCGTTGTTGGCGTACTGGGGCACGGCTTACGACTGGCGCAAGGTGGAGGCGAGGCTGAATGCCCTGCCCGAGTTCGTGACGGCCATCGATGGGGTGGACATCCAGTTCATCCACGTGCGTTCGCGCGAGCCGCATGCCATGCCGCTGATCCTCACGCACGGCTGGCCGGGCTCGCCGCTGGAGTTCATCAAGGCGATCGGCCCATTGACCGATCCGGTCGCCTTTGGTGGCCGCGCCGAGGATGCGTTTGACGTGGTGATTCCCGCCATTCCCGGCTACGGCTTCTCCGGCAAGCCGACCGAACCGGGCTGGAACCCGGAACGCGTGGCCAGGGCCTGGGACGTATTGATGAAGCGGCTGGGATACACGCAGTACGTATCCCAGGGCGGCGACCACGGCTCGGTCATCTCCGACGCGCTGGCCCGGCAAGCGCCTCCGGGCTTGCTGGGTATCCATCTCAACATGCCCGCCACCGTTCCCGCGGCCCTGGTCGACGGCATCAACAGCGGCAAGCGGGCACCACTGAGCCTGTCCGGCGACGAGCGGCGCGCCTACACCCAACTGAGCACCTTCTTCGGCCGGAATGCCGCGTATGGCGCAATGATGGTGACCCGGCCGCAGACTCTGGGCTATGCGCTGGCCGATTCGCCTGCCGGTCTCGCTGCGTGGATGTTCGAGAAGATCGCCGCGTGGACCGACAGCGACGGCGATCCGGAGCGCGTGCTCGGTCGCGATGGTGTACTGGACGACATCACCTTGTACTGGGTGACGAACACGGGGGCGTCGTCCGCGCGCTTCTACTGGGAAAACAACAACAACAATTTCAGTGCCGAGGCGCAGCGCACCTCGACGATCAAGGTGCCCGTCGCCGTCACGGTGTTCCCCGGGGAGATCTATCGCGCGCCGGAAAGCTGGACCCGGAAGGCGTACCCGTCGCTCTACTACTTCCATCAGGCGAGCCGCGGCGGCCACTTCGCCGCGTGGGAGCAGCCGCAGCTGTTTGCCGAAGAACTGCGCGCCGCCTTCCGCCCACTGCGCGCCCAGCTGACCCATCAGGCGAGTCCTGCCGCGGGTCGTTGAGCCCGCACGACGCCCCCGCATTGCTCCAGGAGAATCACGATGACCCGACAAACCTTGCACGCAAACGAGCCGAACGCAGGCGGGCGCGCGCTGCGCCGCGAGCAGTCCTCCCTGGTGCGGCTGCATCTCACGCGCGGCCTGTTGGCCGTCCTCTGGGCAGTGGCCTTCCGCCAGGCACACCAGCAGCTCGACGCCACGGCGATCGCGCTGCTGGTCGCCTATCCGCTGATCGATGCGGTGTCCTGCCTGATCGACTATCGCACCACTGCGGCGCAGGCCGATCGGCGGGTGACGGGATTCAACGGTCTGCTGAGCACCGCTGCGGCCATCGCACTGGGTCTGGTAGCGCTGAGCGGCGTGACTCCGGTTCTAGTGGTATTCGGCGCATGGGCTGCGGCTTCCGGTGCGGCGCAGTTGCTGCTTGGGCTGGAGCGCCGCAGCACGGGGCTGGGCAGCCAGTGGCCGATGCTGATCGCCGGCGGCCTCTCTTTTCTGGTCGGCTTTGTCTATGTCGTCCAGGCCACCGGCGCCAGGCCCACGCTCGACATGTTGCCCGTGTATGCCACCGGCGGCGGTGTCTTTTTCATCATTCAAGCGTGTCTGCTCGGTTGGCGTGCGCGCCGCCTGCAGCGCGCCTGGCTGGCTCGCTGATCGAAGCCGGCGTCCCGCCAGATCCCCTTCCCTGCCTACGGCTCGAATGAGCCCGCCATCGGGCGAATCGCCCGAAACGGAGACGCGCCATGAAAACCCATCCGCTGAAAAAAGCCATCGGCGGCGCATCGCGCCGACTGCTCGGCACGGCAATGCTTGCCTGCGCTGCAAGCGTCGGTCTCATCGGCTCTGCTGAAGCTACGTCGAGACCCGCTGTCGCTCCCCCCGGAACCGCCTCCGACGCGCTCGGTCCACTCAAGCATGTCCGCGCTGGCGTGTTAGACGTCGCCTACGCGGAGCTGGGCCCTGCCGACGGTCCGGTGGTGATCCTTCTTCACGGCTGGCCGTACGACATCCACAGCTATGAGCGCGTGGCTCCCATGCTCGCAGCAAAGGGCTATCGCGTGCTGGTGCCCTACGCGCGCGGTTACGGCGATACGCGGTTTCTTTCCGCCAAAACCATGCGCAACGCCGAGCCCGCCGCGCTGGCGCAGGACGTCATCGACTTCATGGATGCACTGAAGATTCCCCGCGCCGAGCTGGCCGGATTCGACTGGGGTGCGCGCACGGCCGATATCGTGGCGGCATTGTGGCCGGAGCGCGTCCGGGCGCTGGTGTCGGTGAGCGGCTACCTGATCGGCAGCCAGGCCTCGGGCAAGACCCCGCTGCCGCCCAGCGCCGAGTTGCAGTGGTGGTACCAGTACTACTTTGCGACCGACCGCGGCCGTGATGGCTACGCGAAGTACCGCCACGATTTCGCCCGGCTGATCTGGAAGCTGGCTTCCCCGCAGTGGACATTCGACGAGGCCACGTTCGCGCGCAGCGCCGCGGCGCTGGACAACCCCGATCAGGTCGCCATCGTGATCCACAACTATCGCTGGCGACTGGGTCTGGCGCAGGGCGAGCCGCGTTATGCGGCGCTGGAAAAGCGGCTGGCGGCGTTCCCCTCGATCACCGTGCCCACCATCACCATGGAAGGCGATGCCAATGGCGCGCCGCATCCGCCTGAAGCAGCTTACGCCAAGCGATTCACCGGCAAGTACGCGTACCGACTCATCACCGGCGGCATCGGCCACAACCTGCCGCAGGAAGCGCCCCAGGCGTTCACCCAGGCGGTGATCGACGCCGATCACCTGTGACCTGCCCTGCTGAGGCGATCCGCCATGAAGCCCATTCACCTCGCCGCCCTCGCGGTAGCCATCGCCTCCTGCGCCCTGGCCGCCGCACTGGTTGTCCGCGCAGACGGCATGGAAGCCGGGTCTGCTTCGCCCATCTACGGGGTCACCATTCCCAACGGCTATCGCAGCTGGGAGCTTATTGCGCCGGCGCACGAGGCGCCGCCGCTGGACGAACTACGTGTCGTGCTCGGCAATCCGGTGGCGGTCCAGGCCTATCGCAATGGCACGCTGCCATTCCCCGATGGCGCGGTGCTGGCGAAGTTGGCGTGGAAGCACGTGCCGTCGCCTGAGTTCGAGCCGGCGTCGATCCCGGGTGCTGCGACCACGGTGCAGTTCATGGTCAAGGACTCCAGGAAATACGCGGCCACCGGCGGCTGGGGCTTCGGCCGCTTCATCAACGGCAAGCCAGCCGACGAAGCACAGCATCGCACCTGCTTCGCCTGCCATCAGGCGCGGGTGAAAGACCACGGCCGGGTGTTCACCCGCTGGGCTCCCTGACCCCGCGGGCTTCGCCCGCACCACTTTTTGCTGGAGGAAATGACATGTCACAGCGATGGCTCATCACCGGCTGTTCCCGCGGCCTCGGCCGTGCGCTCGCCGAGGCGGTGCTCGAGGCCGGCCACCGCCTGGTGGCCACGGCGCGCGATCCTTCGACGCTGAACGATCTTGTCCAACGCTACGGCGACGCGGTGCGCGTGGCCGCCCTGGATGTCACCGACGTGGTTGCTGCCGATCGAGCGATTGAGCTGGCCGTGCAGGTGTTCGGCGGCCTGGATGTGCTGGTCAATAACGCCGGCTACGGCAATGTCGATTCGGTGGAAGACACCCCGCTGGAGGATTTCCGACGGCAGATCGACACCAACCTGTTCGGCACGATCATCATGACCAAGGCGACGATCCCCGTGATGCGCAACCAGCGCACCGGACACATCATCCAGTTCTCGTCGGTGGGTGGTCGGATCGGTGCGCCCGGTCGGGCGCCGTATTCGGCGGCGAAGTGGGCCGTGGAGGGATTCTCCGAATCGCTGGCCCGGGAAATGGCGCTGATCGGCGTGCACGTCAGCGTGATCGAGCCGGGTGGATTCCGCACCGATTTCGCGGGCAGCTCGACATCGTTGCGGGAGGGCCGCCCGGAGTACGACGCCGTGGTCGGCGCGACCGCGCGGGCGCAGCGCGCCTACGACGGTCGGCAGCCGGGCGATCCGCAGCGCGCGGGGCGAGCCATCGTCCGGTTGGCGTCGCTGCCCCAGCCGCCTTTCCGCCTGCCGTTGGGCAGTGATGCCCTGAAGATCATCGAGCAGGCCGATCGAGCCAAGCTGGCGGAGCTGGAGCAATGGCGCGAGCTCAGCGCCTCGACCGATTTCCCCATATCCCCGGATGCATGAGCGCTATCGCGCCCAGGGCGCCTTCCTGGCGCCTATCGACCTCAGGGCATCGCCGCACCAACCGCGACCGCCCCAGTGAGATCCAGAAACGAACATCACCCCCAAGGAGGATTTGCATGACCAGGCCGTTGGAAAAAGTGCTTTACACCGCGAAAACCCATACGACCAGCGGGCGCGATGGCGCCGGCGCGTCCAGTGATGGTGCGCTCGATGTGCGGCTGAGCCCGCCGGGCTCGGGTAAACCGGGCACGAACCCCGAGCAGTTGTTCGGCGTCGGATACTCGGCGTGCTTCATGGGCGCCATGCAGATCGTTGCGGCAGCGCAGAAGATCACCCTGCCGCAGGGCATGGCCGTCGACGCCAGCGTTTCGCTCGGACGCACGGAGAACGACACCGCTTACGGGCTCGCCGTCACGCTGGCCGTGTCCCTACCCGGTCTCGACCGCACCCAGGCCCGGCTGATCGTCGATGGCGCGCATCAGGCATGCCCGTACTCGCATGCCACTCGCGGAAATATCGACGTTGTCATCGATCTGGTCTGAGGCGCGCCCTCTCGGCGCTCCGGCCAGTACGAGATTCCGCCTCACTCATTCCCTTGCCCACACAGGAAAACACCCATGAAACGTTCAACCAAGCGCCTCGGCAGCGCACTGGCTGGCGCGCTCGCGCTTGCCGTCATGGCGATAGGTTCGCCGCTGGTCGTCCACGCAGCCACTTCAACTTCGCATAAACCTACCGTGGTGCTCGTGCACGGCGCCTTTGCCGACTCCTCGAGCTGGAACGGCGTCATTCGGCATCTGCAGTCGGATGGTTACCGAGTGATCGCTGCACCGAACGAACTGCGCAGCGTCAAGGGCGATGCCGCCGAGGTCAACAGCCTGGTCCGGAGCATCTCCGGCCCGGTCGTGCTGGTAGGACATTCCTACGGCGGGCCGGTGATCAGCGAGGCCGCCACCGGCCTGCAGAACGTCAAAGCCCTGGTCTATGTGGCCGCCTTCGCACCGGACGTGGGCGAGAGTGCGGCGGAGCTTGCCGGGCGCTTCCCGGGAAGCACCTTGGGCCCCGCCCTGGCCCCTCCGGTGTCTCTGGCCGACGGCGGCAAGGATCTCTACATCGACCAGGACAAGTTTCGCGCACAGTTCGCTGCCGACGTGCCGGCCGCGCAGGCGAAGCTGATGGCTGTGGGCCAGCGTCCCATCACTGACGCTGCACTGCATGAGGCCAGCACCTCGGCGGCATGGAAAACCATCCCTTCGTGGTTCGTCTACGGCACCGCCGACCTCAACATCCCACCGGCCGCCCAGGCCTTCATGGCCAAGCGGGCCCATGCCAAGGATGTGGAAGTCATCAAAGGCGCGTCCCATGTGGTGATGGTCTCCCACCCCGATGTCGTCGCCCGGCTGATCGAAACGGCCGCGCTGTCGAAGTAAGGCAGCTGGCGCATCACTCGACCGGGAAAGCGTTCTGTCGTGTGAGTCCGGGCCATCTCAAGATGAGGGCGCTGGCAGGAATGTCAGCGCCCTTAGCTTTACCCGTTTCGAAAGGTGCAACCACTCCCCTCGCGCGCTGGGCAAGTCCTCGCGGACGCGGTTTGCCTAGATGGGCTGACGTGCCTCGAACAGGGCCACCTGGCCCACCTCCCGGATGCGCACGTCGGCAAAATGCAGGCTCAGCCCCTGGTGCAGTTCTGCGCGCGTGTCGCCGCGGTTCCCGAAGATGCCCTTGCGGTTGTAGAGCGCCATCAGCCGGCGGCCCAGCCGGTTATGCCGCGCTTCGTCGCCCAGGATCGTGGCGCCGTAGAGCACGCCTTGCGCAGCCAGGTGCGATTTCAGATGGGCGAAGACCTGCGCCTTGCCGGACATGGTGCCGGGCAGGCAATGCAGCAGATAGAACAGCGAGATGGCATCGAAACCGTGTGGCGTACGGGGCGGCAACGGTTCCATGACGTCATGCAGGATCTTCTGCACCGCACGCGGCTTGAGCCGACGCTGCGCAGCATCAAGGCTGTCCGGGTTGAGATCGAGCAGGCTCAGATGGCTGGACGCCGGCATGCGGGCATGTGCCGGATAGAACCCGGTTCCGACACCCACGTCGAGGTGGCGCTTTCCCACGTGTTGTTGAAAAAAGGGCAGCAGCACGGCGCGTGTGGAGCACTGCCAGGCATAGCGGTTGGAAAACCCGAGCACCCACCAGTCATACAGCTTGAGGATCAGAGGTGTGTAGACAGCGGCGCCTTGGTCGGTATCGAAGTCGGTGCGGATCATGTTGGTTCTCTGGGTCGATGACGAAAAACTCCCCTGCACCTTGACCGGTCGGCCCGCCACGGCCTCGGCGAAGAACGAAGGTGCACCTAGGTGCTGCGGGGGATGAGGCGTACATGCGCCGCGGGACCGGACCATTGCATCGCCCTCCCGCAGGCGCGTAGCGATGACCGCGGAGCACGGTCGACACTGCTTATCGCGACGGGCCCGGGTCGATGGCGGGCCATGGACGATGTGCCGGGCCGGCAGCGGCGATATCCGGCGTCGGCCGAGTACCAGAACGTTCCGGCCTTTGCTGGCAAACGATCACGCTGACGCAGGCACGCCCCATGACATCAAATGTCCTATCTAGCCGGTATTGCACCTAGGTATCGGCAGACCGAGCGAGCGCGGATCGTCCTCTCTGCATGGCGACTGCGCCGCACTCGCCTCTTGCTCCAGCCGCAAGCGACCACCTGGTTGATCCGTGCCCCATGGCCGACCGCGCCATCGCTTGGAGAACAGCAGACGCGCGTAGCAAGCAGGTATCGAGGTGGATGCGCAATGGCCACCGCGCCTTCGCCACCGCGGCGCAGAGTTAAGCGTCAGCCGTCTCGCCACCGAGCGACTCGCGGATGTACGCCAGTGCACGCGATGTCCGCTGTGGTGTGAGCGAGGCGACTGCGTTGCCGGGCACCCACAACGCGTAGCCGCGCACGTGCGCTTCGGTGGCCGAGCTCAGTACGCAGGAGTCCGCCGCGATGCCGGTGAGGATCAAGCGTTTGGCCACCAGTGCATCGAGCAGGGTCGGCAGCGGGGTCTGGTAGAACACCGAGTGGCGCGGCTTGAGCACGAACAGATCCTGCTGCGTCGGACGCAGCCGGGCGGCCAGACGCTGGCCGCGGCAGCCGGGTCGGGCCACCTTGCGCAGCAGTTCCTCGAACCCCTGACGCCACTGCCCGAAGTTGTCGTTGACGTAGACCACCGGCAGCTTCTGCCGATGGCACTGCGTGCGCAGCGCGTGCACCGCCTCGCCGATCGCGTTCGCGTGCTCGGCCAGCGCGGCGCCATCCTCGAACGCGAAGGTGTTGATCATGTCGATGATCAAGAGCACGTCGCCGCGGCGCAGCTTGGGAGCGGGCATGGTGTGCACCTCGCACGATGGAACGCCGGCATGCGCCGGCACGGCCCGCTGATGATGCACACGGGCTGTGATGACGATCTGCAGACCTCGACAGCACCGTCTCACGAGCGCTCGACCACTGCGTCCTCGCTAGGCCTTGGACGATCCGAACGTCACCGAATCCAGATGCTCGATGCCGGTGATGTCGCCCAGCCAGATCGCGCCGTCCCAGTCCGGGCGCTGGGCGCTTTCGAGCTTCACGATGCCGTTGAGGCCCTCGTTGCCGTCGCCGTCCTGAAACACCTGCACCGTGGGCGTCACCGTCACCACGCCTTCCTGCGGTGCCGTGTGGCCGCAGTACACGCGCACGCGGGCGTTGACCGCCAGCTCGGTGACCCAGTGCTCCAGGCGCGCGATATCGGCCGGCTGCGTGAATACCTTGGTGGCGGAACGACCCATGATGTGACCTCCGGGTGGGCTGCAGGGTGGCGGATCGGCTGCATAAGCGAGGCTAAGAAAGTAGACGCCGCGCCGTCATGCGCACGGCTGCGGTGCGTGCAGCCGCGGTGATGCCCGGGTGGTCGCCCGCAGCGCTCACGGCACCGCAGCCACGGCGTGTGCACATCGATGGCCGCAGGATCGCCCTGGTCCTGTGCGCTGCCTGCACCCTGCGGAGCCCGGCATGTTCTCCACCACCCGACGCTATCGACAGATCGCCGCCTTCATCCTGAAGTACCGCCGTGCCGGCGTGTTGCGCGCGCCGGGCGATCCACCCGGCATGGATACCAGCGAAGGCGACATTCCGCCCGAGCAGTTTTCCGAGGACATCGAGGCGCTCGGCCCAGCCTTCGTGAAGCTGGCGCAGGCGCTGTCCACCCGTCCCGACCTGGTGGCGCCGCGTTACCTGTCGGCGCTGCAGCGCATGCAGGACGGCGTGGGCGAAGTGGCCGCGATCGAGATCGAGGGCGTTGTCGCGCAGGAGCTGGGCGCCCCGGTCGGCGCCCTGTTCCGCCGCTTCGACCCCACGCCGATCGCGGCCGGCTCGCTGGCCCAGGTGCACGCGGCGGAGTTGCCCGATGGCACGCCGGTGGCGGTGAAGGTGCAGCGGCCCGGCATCGAGGCCCGCGTCGCCTCGGACATGGAGCTACTGACCGCGGTGGCGCGCTTCGCCGAAGGACACGCCGACACGGCGCGGCGGCTGGGCGTGCGCGACTGGGTCGCCGCCTCCTACGAGGCGCTGAACGAAGAGCTGGATTTCGTCGCCGAGGCCGAGAACCTGGAAGCGCTGGCGGAGGTGTTCGACCCGTATCCAGGCTTGGTGGTGCCGCTGCCGCACCGTGGCTTCTGCACGCGGCGGGTGCTGACGATGGACCTGATCCGCGGCAGCAAGGTCGAGGCCGGCGCGATCGATACGGAACGCGGCGAGGCACTCGGCGGCTCGCTGCTGCGCGCCTACCTCGACCAGGTGTTCGCGCGCGGCCGCGTGCATGCCGACCCGCACCCGGGCAATGTGCTGCTGGACGAAGACGGCCACCTGGCGGTGATCGATGCCGGCATGGTCACCTACCTGTCGCGCTCGTCGCGCCTCGCGCTGCTGCGGATCATGCTGCATGCGATCCAGGGCGATGGCGACACGGTGGCGGACCTGTGCGAGACCATGGGACGGCGCCTGCCCGAATACGACCGCCAGAGCTACCGCCGCGCCGTGCGCAACCTGGTCGGCCGCTACGCCGCACGGCGCGCGGACGGCGCCTTCGCTGAGGGCACCTTGCTGCTCGATCTCACCGCCCGTGGCGCGCAGTGCGGCCTGCAACCGCCGCCGGAACTGAGCCTGCTGGGCAAGACCCTTATCAACCTCGAAGCGACGCTGAGCGCGCTGCATCCGCGGCTGCCGACGCGCCGCATCATCGAACAGCATCTCGAGTCGCTGCTGCTCACCCTGCTGCGCCACGAGACCTCCAAGACCGGCGCCGCCGCGCTCGCCTTCGATGTCTACGCGCTGGGTCACGGCATGCCGGGCAAGGTCGCGCGCCTCTTGGACACGCTGGCCGACAACGACCTGCGCGTGCGCGTGGACGGCCTGGAGGAATCGCACCTGATCGAAAACCTGCAGAAGATCGCCAACCGCGTGGCGATCGGCCTGATTTCCTCGGCGCTGATCGTGGGTGCGGCGCTGATGGCGCGCTCCGGCGCCCGCGACCTGCCCACCTGGGCAGTCGTGCTGTTTGTCCTGGCGGCGCTGCTCGGGCTGGGGCTGATCGTGAACGCATGGCGGGTCGATCGCAGCACGGCGAGGGCGATCAAGCGGGTCGACCGCGGCTGATGGCATCAGCTGCCGCGCTGCCCGTCCAGCGACAGCGACGCACCGGTGGAGCGGCTGGCCGCCGTGTTCGAAGAAATGCTGTCGCCGTGCCAGCCTCGCGTGATCGCCACGGCCAGTCCGACTGCTTCTAACGCGCTGCGAGGACGCCGTTACGCACGCTTCCACGCGCAGACGATGGACCACCGGGTCACCCGCGGTCGCCCGCGCGGCAGCGGAAGGCGATGCTGATGCGCGGCCCGCTCACGTGGCGATCCTTCGGGATGGAGTGGTCGTAGTGGTGCTGCGAGCGCCAGTCCATCACCAGCAGGCTGCCGGCCTCCAGCGGCAGGCGCATGGTGCGCACCGGGCGCGCCTTGGTGGTGATCGACATGGTGCGCGTCACGCCCAGCGAAATCAGCGCGATCGGTGCGCCCTCGGTGAGGTCGGCCAGGCGGTCGTTGTGCGGGGCCACGCTGTCGTTGCCGTCGCGGTAGAGGTTGAAGCCCAGGCTGTCGAAGTGCACGCCGCAATCGCGATCCAGCCGCTGGCCGAGTTCGTCCAGGAACGGCGGTAGCGACGGATCGTCCCGTTGCAGGTGCACGGTGAGCCGCGGCACCGCCACGTCGCGCTCGTACATCATGCGGCGCTGTGCGCGCCACGGCAGCGTGCCGTGCAATTGCTCCATCCAGTCACCGGCGGTGGGCGCGTCGAGGTAGTCGGGCGCGTACCGGATGTGCCCGGTCGCGTCGTCGATCAGCACGACGTCGCGATTCGCGCCGAATGCCAGCCAGCCAGACATGAATGGTTCCCTCGCTTCGCTCGCGCGTGCATGAGTCCGTCGACGCCGCTGTCGCTTCGGCTGCACGGCGCCGCGTGCCAGATATCGACTCCACCACGTGGGGACGGACCAGCCATATGGCAATAAGAGGAAATGCCGCGCATCGCGCACAGGTTTTGCGTCAACGCCAGATGCGGTCACGCATCGACAGCGCCGAACGCGAGGGCCCGACCCGCCCCGCCAAGCGGCGCGAACGAGCGCCGCGCCGCGATGCGCTGGAGGCGGGCGGGCGCCGCCCCGGCAGCTCGTGACCGGGTGCCGCGAAGGTCAGTCCGAGCGCCTCTTCAGGATCGTGATGCTGCCGGAGGTTTCCAGCAGCGCCAGCTCGATTTCCTCGTCGAAACGGCAATCGGCGGCGCGCTTGGCCACCTGGAAATCCTCATAGCTGACGTTGCGCCGCACCAGTTCGCGCCAGTCGACGATGCCATCGCGCACCAGCAAGGTGGGACAGCCCTGCAGGATCCGGTCCATGCGCCGACTGCGCGCACTGATCACGCCGACCAGCCAGTTCAGGCCCAGCAACGTAGCGGCCAGGATCAGCCCGCCCACCAGCGAGGTGTCATCGCCGATCAGCGAGTTCTGCACCGCGGTGCCGAGCAGCACGATCACCAGGATGTCGAATGGCGTGTGCTGCCCCACCGATCGCTTGCCGCTGAGCCGGGTCATACACAGGCACACCACGTACACCGCCACCGCCCGCAGGATGAACTCCTGCCAAGGCATGCTCAGGTCCCACAGATCGTCCATCACGTGCTCTCGCCACGGCATCTGCGCGCAAGCTACGCAGCGCCGAGTGAAGCGGGTGTCGCGGTTTGCAGCGTTGCCGTCCATGGCGGCGGTGCGAATGCCGCCTCACCCCAGCCCTCTCGCCCGAACGGCGGAGCCGTCCAAGGGAGAGGGAGCAGATCGGGAGCGCCGAATCAGCGTGGCGCTTGCGGCCTGAGCCCTCTCCCCTGAGCTTGCTCGGGGGAGAGGGTCGGGCGAGGGGCGATTTGTGCACTTACGCATGCGGCTGATGGGGAGCGCAGTTGTATGACGCGTGTAGAAGCCGGGGATCTCCTGTCACCCTGACTGAAGGCCGCGTCTGCTCCGATGAAGCCTCCCATCACAACCGGAAACTTATCCATGAGCAGTCAGAAGCAGAATCCCGACCATCGCACGCCCACCCCTACCGACGAGCCGGAGACCGACCGCAAATCCAAGGCGCCGCGCAAGCCGGAAGACACCGACGCCGAGGGCAACGCGCTGAACGACGTCGGCGAGGACAACCACCAGCAGAAGTGATGCCGGCTAGCCGCGGACGGCGCGCCCCTCCCGCAGCGGGGTGGGCGCGCTTTGCCCTGCGTGCATCACTCGTCCGCGCGCACCAGCTTGAAGAAGGTGCTGTCTTCGCCGGAGGCCTTCTCCTGCTGATAGAGAAAGGCGACGTGGCTCTTGTCGAACTTCTCGAACCAGACATCCCAGCCCACATGCTCCAGCTCTTCCTCGCCTGCGCCGCCGGGAAAGTCGATGCGCAGGATGCCCGGAGCCTCGTCCGAGCCGGTGCCCTTCACCTTCGCCGGAACGCCGTCGTGCTGCTCGACCCAGCGGCGGATTTCTTCGTGGTCGGTGGTGGTCTTGGAATGGGAGCTCATGGTGCTTCTCCGGATGGGTGGGATGGGCGCCGGGCAAGGCCGGCAACGTGGGTCACGCGGCATGCCGCCACGCCTTCGCGCAGCGTGTGCCGCTCCATGGAAGTGCACGGATGCCGCGGGCTGGATGGACAGCCGCGGCGAAGGGCGTCGGGCGTGCACGTCCACGCTAGGTCGGGCCACGTCAACGTGCGATGTGCCCGCGGCCAACGCCGGCTCACATTCGTGGCGCCGCCGCGTCAACGAACCTGCATCGCCCATTCACTGCCTCGCCACTGCGCGCTACCTACCGTCGAGCTTCGTCGCCGACAGGAGCAAGGCATGACCAGCAAGAAGACCCCCAGCAAGTCCGACAAGACCAAGGACCCCGCACCCACACCCGAGCCGCGCAATCCCCTGCCCAAGCAGCGCCTGAACAAGCCCGGTCTGGAGCGCGATCTGGAGCCGCGCCCGCGTTTCAGGGCACCCGACTACCGCGGCAGCGGCAAGCTCGAAGGTAAGGTGGCGCTGATCACCGGCGGCGACTCGGGCATCGGCCGCGCCGTGTCGGTACTGTTCGCCCGCGAGGGCGCCGACGTGGCGATCGTCTATCTGGACGAGCACGAGGACGCCAAGGAAACCAAGGCTGCGGTGGAAGAGGAAGGACGCGAGTGCCTGATCCTTCCCGGTGACGTGCGCGACCGCGACTTCTGCCAGCAAGCGGTGGCGCAGACGCTGGATCATTTCGGCTCGCTCTCCGTGCTGGTCAACAACGCGGCCTACCAGCAGCACGCCGATTCGCTGGAAGACATCAGCGACGAAAGCTTCGACACCACCTTGCGCACCAACCTGTACGGCTACTTCCAGATGGCGCGCGCAGCGCTGCCGCACCTCAAGAGCGGCGACTGCATCATCAACACCGGCTCGGAAACCGGCCTGTTCGGCAACGCCAACCTGCTCGATTATTCGATGACCAAGGGCGGCATCCACGCATTCACCCAGTCGCTGGCGGCGAACCTCGCCGGCCGCGGCATTCGCGTGAATGCGGTGGCGCCCGGGCCGGTCTGGACGCCGCTGAATCCCGCCGATGGCCCGGCCGAGAAGATTCCGGACTTCGGCAAATCCAGCGCCCTGGGTCGCCCGGCCCAACCGGAGGAGCTGGCACCGGCGTACGTGTTCCTCGCCTCGCCGTGCTGCGCCAGTTACGTCACCGGCGCGATTCTCCCGGTGATGGGCGGGCCCACGCCGTAACGTCCATGGGCTGAGCCTCAGACGGATTCAACCGGCAATGGCCTGTACCAGCAGCAGACCATCGAGATCCGCGATCAATGCAGGAGCGCCTGGATAAGCAAGCGCGTACTGCGCGTGTTCGAGTGTCCGTTATCGGAGCGTCGGCGCTGGAATCCATCACTCGAGCATCAGCCCAAGGCGCACGCGTTCGGCGGTGCAGTGGTCGCACCGCTCAGCGGCCGAAGATGATTTCCTGGCCTTCGTGGTCGCGGTCCCAGCCGCGCAGTTCGTCGCGGATGTGCGCGATGCGCTGGCGACCGAGCGCGTTGCGCTCCTCGTCCAGCACGTGTCCGTCGAGCAGCTCGGCCATGCGCTGGGCGGTGGGCAGCATGGCGTCCCAGGCGTCGAGCGCGGGAATCGGGGCGGGCAAGGTCATGAAGAAGCTCACGCCCGGCGTGCGCAGCGCTTCGAGGCGGCCCAGGTCGAAGTTGCCCGGCTTGAGCATGTTGGCCACGCTGAAGATCGGCCCCAGCTCGCGCTTGCCGTCGATCAGGCGGTGGTAGATGCCCATGTCGCCGAAATCCAGGCCGGCCTTTTCCGCCGCCACGATGAGGTCCGGCCCGCTGAACAGCTGGCCTTCGCGCGCCACGACGAACAGCGACACGATGCGTTCCACCGGCAGTTGCGCAGGACGACGCCCCAGCTCCGAACGCGGCGTGGGCCGCGGTGCGGGTTCGGGTGCTGGCGCCGGCGCGGCGGCCGTGAGCGGTTGCGGAGCCGGTGCCGTTGCAGCGTCGGCGTCGGGTTGGCTCGGCGAGCGCAGCGCATTGATGATCGAAGCGGCTTGGCTGGACGGCTTGGGCGGCGCGGCGCGCGTGTCGGCCCCGCTGCGTTCGCCGGCCAGCGTGGCGCCGAGCTTTTCCAGCTCCGCGCGCAGGCCCATGTCCAGCTCGCCCTGCTGCGGGCTCGCCGGTGAATCGGGGTAGTCGCGATCCAGCGTGGTGAAGAACGGATCGTCGGCGAGGCTCGCCTCACCCATCGTCGGTTCGCGCCGCTCGCCCGGGGTGGGCTCCGGCGCGGCGCGGCGCCTGCCCTGCTCCTTCTTCGGCTGGCCGAACAGCCAGATCAGACCGAGCACGATCAGGCCGACGACGAGCAGCGGAATGCCGACGTTGGCGTTCCAGGCCAGGGCGAGTGTGGGTTCGACGGAGGTGGAGTCGATATGCATCGCGATGTCCTCAGGCAGCGCCAGCCAGTTTAGCCGCTTCGGCCAGATCCACCTGCACCAGGCGCGATACGCCCGGCTCGCGCATCGTCACGCCGCACAGCTGGGTGGCCGCTTCCATAGTGGCCTTGTTGTGACTGATGAAGATGAACTGCACCTTCTCGCTCATCTCGCGCACCATCGCCGAGAAGCGGCCCACGTTGGCCTCGTCCAGCGGTGCGTCCACCTCGTCCAACAGGCAGAACGGCGCAGGATTGAGGCCGAAGATGGAGAACACCAGCGACACCGCGGTGAGCGCCTTCTCGCCGCCGGACAGCAGCGAGATGTTGGACACGCGCTTGCCGGGTGGCCGCGCCATAATCGCCACGCCGGTGTTGAGCAGGTCGTCGCCGGTCAGCTCCAGATAGGCGTGGCCGCCGCCGAACAGGCGCGGGAACAGCTCCTGCACGCCGGCGTTGACCTTGTCGAAGGTCTCTTTGAAGCGCTGGCGCGTCTCGCGGTCGATCTTCTTGATTGCGCCTTCCAGCGTTTCCATGGCGCTGGTGAGGTCGGTGATCTGGTTGTCCAGGTAGGTCTTGCGCTCGCTCTGCTCCGCGTGCTCCTGGATCGCGGCCAGGTTCACCGGCTCCAGCCGCACGATCTTCTGGCCGATGTCGGTGAGCTGCCGACGCCAGGCGTCCGCATCGGCATCCTCGGCCAGTTCGGCGAGCAGCGGCTCCAGTTCCAAGCCCGAGGCGGTGATCGCATCGGCCAGCTGCTGTGCACGCATCTGCAGCGCCTGCGCGGCGAGGCGCTTTTCGGAAAGCTTCTCGCGCAGGGCGGCCAGCGCCTGTTCGGCGAGCTGGCGCTGCTGTTCCAGCTTGCGCACCTCGATGTCGCAATCTTCCAGCGTGCGGCGCGCTTCCACCAGCTGGCGATCGACCAGCAGGCGCTGGTCGAGGTAGGTCTGCCGCTCGGCTTCCAGCTCGGCGATGGGGTCGGCGCCGGAGGCGAGCTGTTCGGCGATCTCGGTGCGGCGCGCTTCGACTGTGCGCAGTTGGGTGTCCAGGCGGGCCAGCGCCTGTTCGAGCGAGGCCAGCGAGGAGCGCTTGGACTCCATCGACAGCGCCAGCGAGTGCGCCTGGTCGGCCGCCTCGCGGGCGTTCATGCGCGCTTCCTCGCGCGCCTCCAGCAATGCGCGCCGCTCGTTCTCCAGCTCGCGGCGCTGGTCTTCCAGGTCGCCCATGTGATTGACCGACTCGTCCAGCCGCGCGCGGGCCTCACGCGTCTGCGACTGCAGTTCGTCCAACTGCTCGATCAGCGTCGACAGCTCGCCGGCCACCTTCTCGGCGCGAGCACGCGCGGTCTCGACCTTGCCGCGATGGCTCTGCAGCTGGCCGGCCAGTTCGGACTGGCGGCGGTGCGCGTTGTACAGCTCGCGCTGCGCATCGTCGCGGGCGCGCTCGGCTTCGAACTTGGCGGTGCGCAGGTCGTCGAGCTGTCCGGTGGCTTCTTCGATGCGCGCTTCCAGCGTGGCGACCTGCTCGGTGAGCGTGCGGATCTCGCGCTCGCGCGCCAGCACGCCGACCTGGTTGCCCTGCGCACGACGCACGCGCGCCCACTGCGGCGCCAGCCATTCGCCGGTGCGGGTGATCACGGACTGCCCCGGCGCCAGCGTGGCGACACGACGACGTGCCTCATCCAGCGTCTCGGCGGTCTGTACCTGCGCCAGCAACTGCATTGCCGCGGCCGGGCCACGCACGCGTGCAGCCAACGTGCCCTCGGGGCCCGCGCCACCGGCCTGGGCGGCCAACAGAGCGAGATCGGCCTCACCGAGGCTGGCGAAATCGTTGGCCAGTGACAGCGGGTCGTCGACCAGCACGCCGTCGAGCAGGCCGGCCAGCACCGTCTCGGCGGCCGATTCCCAACCAGCATCCACCTGCAGCGATTCGCCCAGGCGACGTGCCTTGTCCAATCCGAAGCCGGCGAGCCAGCCACTGGCGGCGGTTTCTTCCTGACCCAGCGCGGCGTGCTGCAGCGCCTCGAGCGAGGACAAACGACCGCGCGCACTCTGCAGTTGCTGGCGCGCCTCGTTGAGGGTCGCCTGCACCTGGCGCTCCTCGTCGAGCACCTTTTCGTGCGCGGACTTGTGCTGGTCGAGCATCTGGCCCAGCGTCTCGACGCGCTCGCGCTGGGTGTCGTGTTCGGCTTCCAGCTGCTCGGCGGCGCTATCCAGCGCGGCCACGTCGGTGGCCTTCTGCTCGGCGTCGAGCGCTTCGCGGCGCTTGGACAGATCGATCGCCTGGCGATCGAGGTAGTTGAGCTTGGTGCGCTCCACCTCCGCGGCGCGGCTGGATTCGCCGGCGGTGCGGGTATAGGCGTCCCAGCGCTGCTGCCAGTCGGCCAGCTTGGCCTCGGTGCTGCGCTGGGCTTCGGCGGTGTCGTCCTGCAACTGCTGCAGCGCTTCGAGTTTCGGCTCGCCTTCGGCCAGCGCCAGGCGCAGCGTCTCGATCTGCTCGCGATCGGTGGCGATATGCGCGGACAGTTCGGCGTGCTCGCGCTCGGCCTCACCCTGGGCGCGCTGCAGGCGCTCGGCGGTTTCCTTGTTGTAGCGCACCTGCTGCTCGACGCGGGCGATCTCGGAGCCGACCTTGTAGACCTCGGCCTGCACCTCGTTCAGATGCTCGCTGGCGCCGATGTGGCGATCGCGAACGCTTTCCAGCTGCGCCTCGATCTGGCGCTGCTCGGCGAGCTGCTTCTCAATGGCGATCTCGGCGGCGGACAGGCCCTGCCCTTCGCCATCGTGCTGGCCTTTCAGCGCGCGGTACTCCAGTGCGCGCAGTTCGGCTTCCTTGCGGGTCTGCTCTTCCTTCAGCGCCTTCCAGCGCTCGGCGGCGCGGGCCTGGCGGTTGAGGTGCTCGAGCTGCTTGTCCACCTCGTCGCGCACGTCGCGCACGCGATCGAGGTTCTCGCGGGTGGACTTGATGCGGCTCTCGGTCTCCTTGCGACGCTCCTTGTACTTGGAGATGCCGGCGGCCTCTTCGAGATGCGTGCGCAGGTCTTCCGGCGCCGCCTCGATGATCTGGCTGATCATGCCCTGCTCGATGATCGAGTAGCTGCGCGGGCCCAGGCCGGTGCCGAGGAACAGGTCGGTGATGTCGCGGCGGCGGCAGCGCGCGCCGTTGAGGAAGTAGGCCGACTGGCCGTCGCGGGTGACCTGGCGCTTCACCGATATCTCGGCGTACTGGCCGTATTCGCCCTGCACCGAGCCGTCGGCGTTGTCGAAGATCAGCTCTACCGTGGCCTGTCCCACCGGCTTGCGCGAGGTGGAGCCGGAGAAGATCACGTCGGTCAGCGAATCGCCGCGCAGGCGGCTGGCGGCACTCTCGCCCATCACCCAGCGGATCGCGTCGATGATGTTGGACTTGCCGCAACCGTTGGGACCGACGACGCCGGTCATGTTGGTGGGCAGGTGCAACGTGGTTGGATCGACGAACGACTTGAATCCGGCGAGTTTGATCGTGGTCAGGCGCATCGGCAGGTCAACATTCCATGGAACGCCCGCACGGGCGTGGGGCGACAAAGCACTGTGCCAAACGGCAGGCGCCGCCGCAATGCGTTGCGGCGGCGCAATCTACTTGAAGAAGGTGCTGCAAGCAGCTGATTTTACGCCTCTGGCGCCCGCGCATCGATGGACAGGGCGTGGATGCCCTGGTCCATCAGGCCGTCCAGCGCTGCGTACACCATGCGGTGCCGCGTGATCGGCAGCACCCCGGCAAAGGCGCCGCTGACGATACGCACGTGAAAATGCCCCTTGCCCGCGTTGGCGTGTCCGGCGTGCTTGTGTCCTTCGTCGAGCACCTCCAGCTCGGTCGGCGCCAGCGCGGCGGCGAGCCGATCGCGTATCTGCTCGACCATCGCCGCGCTCATGGCAGGGTCTTGCGGAACGGCTTGACCTCAACCTCGGCGTAGACGCCGGCCGCCACGTACGGGTCGGCCCCGGCCCAGGCTTCGGCATCGGCCTGGCTGGCGAACTCGGCGATGATCAGGCTACCGGTGAAGCCGGCCGGGCCCGGATCCTCCGAGGCGATCGCCGGGAACGGCCCGGCCAGCAGCAGTCGCCCTTCAACCTGCAGCGCGTTCAAGCGGGCCAGATGCTCCGGCCGGGCGGCCATGCGCTTGGCGAGGGAATCGGGATGATCCTTGGCGTGGACGGCGAACCACATGCGATGACGCTCCTGGCGTTTGGGCAAAACGGCATTTTAGCGGGTGTGCCGGTAGTCACGCTTGAATCAGCGCACGGCGAGCCCGAGCTAGCGGGAGTTACCCCACACAAGGAAGCGTCTCATGTGGTCCACGTTCGTCGAAGCTCTCTCTCACACGCTGTCGTGGATGGCGTACGGGCTGGGCGGCAGTTACGGGCTGGCGGTCATCGCCTTGGCCATGATCGTGCGCCTGGCATTGTTGCCCTGGACACTGCGCCTGGCCGAGCGCGGCTGGCAGCGGCAGCAGACGATGCTCGCGCTCAAGCCGCAACTCGACGCGCTGCGCGAGCGACATGGCAAGGACGCGCTGGCCTACGCGCGCGCCGCCCAGGCGCTGCAGAAGGAGCGCGGAATCGCCGGCGGCCTCGGTAGCGGACTGCTGGTCAGCGCCGTGCAGGCACCGCTGGGCGCCGGCATCTATGCCGCAATCCGGCACAACCTGGCGGGAGCGGGCTCGTTCCTGTGGATCCCGCGACTGGCGCGGCCGGATTTTCTGCTCGCGCTGGCCGTGGCCGCACTGAGCTACGCCGCCCTCACCCTCAACCCGGCGATGCCGGCACAGATGAAGACCCTGCTGCAGATGTTGCCGGTGCTGGTCTCGTTTCTGATGGTGTGGCACCTCGCCGCCGGCCTCGGCCTGTATTGGGCCGGCTCCAGCAGCGTCAACGTGCTGCAGGCCGCACTGCTGCGCCGGCGCGTGGCGCGCCACTGACCCACCACGCCCCTGTGTAGGAGCTCGCTCGCGGGCGATGCTTTTCGCTGTGGATCCACATCGAAGACAGGAGCATCGCCCGCAAGCGGGCTCCTACAAGGTGAAGCGGTGCTGGACAGGCTTCGGGGCGCTGGGGCGAACAGCAGCACGTGCCGATCAAAGCAAAAGCATCACCAGCCATCGATGCCAACGCCCCAGGCCCACTTCCACCGCCCCTTGTAGGAGCCCGCTTGCGGGCGATGCTTTTGCTCCTGATCAACACCGAAGCAGGAGCATCGCCCGCGAGCGGGCTCCTACAGGGAGGGCGGTGTAGCGATCAGGCTTCCGGGCGCATGTAGGGGAACAGCAGCACGTCGCGGATCGAGGACGAGTCGGTGAGCAGCATCACCAGCCGGTCGATGCCGATGCCGAGGCCGCCGGTGGGCGGCAGGCCCACTTCCAACGCGCGGATGTAGTCGGCGTCGAAGTGCATCGCCTCGTCGTCGCCGGCGTCCTTGGCGTCGACCTGGGCCTGGAAGCGCGCGGCCTGGTCTTCCGGGTCGTTGAGCTCGGAAAAGCCGTTGGCGATCTCCTTGCCGTTGACGAACAGCTCGAAGCGGTCGGTGATGCCCGGATCGGTGTCGTTCTCGCGCGCCAGCGGCGAGACCTCGACCGGATGCTGGGTGATGAAGGTGGGTTGGATCAGCGTGTGCTCCACCGTCTTCTCGAAGATCTCCAGCAGCAGCTTGCCCCAGCCGTAGCCGTCCTTGACCTGCACGCCCAGGCGCTTGGCATGTGCCGCCATCGCGGCGCGATCGCGCAGTTCCTCGCGCTTGATCTCCGCATTGTGCTCGAGCACCGCGTCTTCCATGGTCCAGCGACGGAACGCCGGGCCGACGTCGATGCTGGCGCCATCCCAGGTGAGCTCGGTGGTGCCGATCACCTGCCTGGCGGTGTCGCGGATCAGGTTCTCGGTGAGGTCCATGATCTCGTTGTAGGTGGCGTACGCCTGGTACAGCTCGAGCATGGTGAACTCGGGGTTGTGCCGGGTCGACACGCCCTCGTTGCGGAAGTTGCGGTTGATCTCGTAGACGCGGTCGAAGCCGCCGACCACCAGGCGCTTCAGATACAGCTCCGGCGCGACGCGCAGGTAGAGATCCATGTCCAGCGCGTTGTGGTGGGTGATGAACGGCTTGGCCGTGGCGCCGCCGGGAATGACGTGCATCATCGGCGTTTCCACTTCCATGAAGCGGCGCTCGGGCGACTCCAGCCACTGGCGCATATAGCCGATGATGCGCGAGCGCTTCTGGAACGTGGCGCGCGCCTCCTCGGTGACGATCAGGTCGACGTAGCGCTGGCGGTAACGCTGCTCCACATCGGCCATGCCGTGATGCTTGTCCGGCAGCGGGCGCAGGCTCTTGGTGAGCAGGCGCAACGCGTCCACCTTCACCGACAGCTCGCCGGTCTTGGTGCGCATCAGCACGCCTTCGGCGCCCACGATGTCGCCCATGTCCCAGCCCTTGAAGGCCTCGTACACGTCGCCCACCGTACCGGCATGGATGAACAGCTGGATACGGCCGGTCATGTCCTGCATCTGCACGAAGCTGACCTTGCCCTGCACGCGCTTGAGCACGATGCGGCCCGCCACCTTCACCCGACGTGCTTGCGCGTCGATCGCTTCGGCGGTCCAGCGCTCGGCGTCGGCGAACTCGGTCTTGAGGTCGCCGGCGAAGCTGTCGACGGTGAAGTCGTTCGGGAACGCGATGCCCTGCCCGCGCAGTGCCTTGAGTTTCTCGCGGCGCTCGGCGATCAGCTTGTTCTCGTCGACGGGCAGGTGCTCGGGGGTTTCGCTCATTGCTGGGTTCCGTTACGGGTGGCATGCATGCACGCGATGCCGGTCGATGGGTCGTGGAGGGCGGCGTTTGCCTAGCCGCCCTTGTGGAACACTTCCTTGAAGCCGTGCTTGGTGGCGTCCCAGCCCTCGCGCGCGCCCTTGCCGATGCCGCGACCGGCGTCGCGCGCGCCATGACCGACCTTGATCGCCACGTCGCGCGTGGCATGGCCGACTTCACGCGCACCGTCGCCGACGGCGTGACCGGCGGTCTTGGCGTCGTGTTTGATCGCCTGTTTGGTCGACTGGGCGGCGACCGTACCGGCACAAGCCAATGACAGGGCGACGGCAGACAACGAAAGGATCATTTCACGCTTCATAGGTACCTCCTCGCGGGATTCGGGAAACGAAGCGTGTCCGGATCAGGCATCAACGCGCTTGGAGCCGGCTTCCAGACCCGACTTCAAGCTGGCCTCGACGAACTCGTCCAGGTCGCCGTCGAGCACCTTCTGCGTGTCCGTGCGCTCGATGCCGGTGCGCAGATCCTTGATGCGGCTCTGGTCGAGCACGTAGTTGCGGATCTGGCTGCCCCAGCCGATGTCGGACTTGGTCGCTTCCAGCGCGTCCTTCTCGGCGTTGCGCTTCTGCACCTCCAGCTCGTACAGCTTGGCGGCGAGCATCTTCATCGCGGTGTCGCGGTTGGCATGCTGGCTGCGGCCGTTCTGGCAGGCCACCACCACGCCGGTCGGGATGTGCGTGATGCGCACGGCCGACTCGGTCTTGTTGACGTGCTGGCCGCCGGCGCCGGACGAACGGTACACGTCGGTCTTGAGGTCGGCCGGATTGATGTCGATCTCGATGTCGTCGTCCACTTCCGGCGACACGAACACCGAGGTGAAGCTGGTGTGGCGCCGGTTGTCCGAATCGAACGGGCTCTTGCGCACCAGGCGGTGCACGCCGATTTCGGTCTTCAGCCAGCCGTAGGCGTAATCGCCCTCGACGCGGAAGGTGGCGGACTTGATGCCGGCCACGTCGCCACCGGAGACTTCCATCAGCTCGGTCTTCCAGCCGCGCGATTCGCACCAGCGCAGGTACATGCGCAGCAGCATCTCGGCCCAGTCCTGCGCCTCGGTGCCGCCAGCGCCGGCCTGGATGTCGACAAAGGCGTTGGCCGAATCCATCTTGCCGGAGAACATGCGCTGGAATTCCAGCTTGTTCACCTCCGCGTCGAGGCGCGAGACGTCCTTCTGCACGGATGCCACGGTGTCCTCGTCGCCGTCGGCGGCGGCCAGCTCGACCAGCTCGCGCGCGTCGGTGAGGCCGGAGGTGAGCCGGTCGATGCCGTTGACGATGGTGTCCAGGCGGGCGCGTTCGCGGCCCAGCTCCTGGGCGCGGGCCGGGTCGTCCCAGACGTTGGGATTTTCCAGCTCGCGGCTTACTTCTTCGAGGCGCTCACGTTTGGTGGCGTAGTCAAATATACCCCCTAAGCGACTCGACGCGGCCGGAAAGGTCCGCGATCTGCGCAAGGATCGGATTGGTCTCGATCATGATTCAACCAGGTGGTGGGGCGGCGCTGGCGCGCCGCCGGAGTCAAAGCACGCAAGGATAGCAAACCGCTCAGGCCAGCGCGTCGGCATGC
Source organism: Dyella sp. (assembly GCF_051962475.1). Lineage (GTDB taxonomy): Bacteria > Pseudomonadota > Gammaproteobacteria > Xanthomonadales > Rhodanobacteraceae > Dyella_A. The sequence goes on along the minus strand of NZ_JBQCCF010000032.1, from coordinate 70,943 downwards.
ACTCCGCGCACCGCCCGGCCGGACGGGTCGGCCGCAGCCGCGAAGGCCGGATCCCAGGCCAGCGCCGCCGGCGACGAGCAGGCGATCGACTTGCCACCCGGCACCGTCGCCGCGCAAGCCTCGCCCGGATAGAACTGCTCGAAGATGCGCCGGTAGAAATAGGCCTCCTTGGTTGCCGGCGTATTGAACGGGAAGCGCGAGGCGGCTGCGGCGAACTCGCGATCGCTCACCTCCTGCTCGGCGTGCGCCTTCAGCCCGTCGATCCAGCCGTAGCCGACGCCGTCGGAGAACTGCTCCTTCTGCCGCCACAGAATTTCCTTCGGCAGTGCGCCATCGAACGCCGCGCGCAGTACGTGCTTCTCGATTTTTCGGCTTCCGTCCGGCATGGTCCCGGCCATCTTGTGGGCCGCGTCCATCCCCATCGCCACGTCGATGAATTCCAGATCCAGGAACGGCACGCGCGCTTCCACACCCCAGGCCATCATCGCCTTGTTCGCGCGCAGGCAGTCGTAGCTGTGCAGAGCATCGAGCTTGCGCACGGTCTCCTCGTGGAAGGCCTCGGCCGACGGCGCCTTGTGGAAGTACAGGTAACCGCCGAACAGCTCGTCCGAACCCTCGCCGGAGAGCACCATCTTCACCCCCATCGCCTTGATCCGGCGCGCCAGCAGATACATCGGCGTAGCGGCGCGGATCGTGGTGACGTCGTAGGTCTCCAGATGCCGGATCACCTCCGGAACCGCGTCCAGCCCCTCCCAGAAGGTGTAGACGAAGCCGTGGTGGACGGTGCCCAGCGCGTCGGCGGCGATCTTCGCGGCGGCGAGGTCGGGCGAGCCTTCCAGGCCGATCGCGAACGAGTGCAGGCGCGGCCACCAGGCCTCGGAACGATCGTCGTCCTCGATGCGCTCGCGGGCGAAGCGGGCGGCACAGGCGGCCACCAGCGAGGAATCCAGGCCGCCGGAGAGCAGCACGCCATAGGGCACGTCGGTCATCAACTGGCGATGCACGGCCTGCTCGAAGGCCTCGCGCAGGCCCTCCGGCCCCCTGCCCTTGGTGGCTTCATGTTCGCGCCAGGGCTTCACGTAGTAGCGATGCAATTCGCCGGTGGCGCTGTCGTAGACGTGTCCGGGCGGGAATGCGGCCACATCGTTGCACACGCCCACCAGCGCCTTCATCTCCGAGGCCACGCACAGCCGCCCTTCCCCGTCATGGCCCCAGTACAACGGGCAGACGCCGATCGGATCGCGGGCGATCACGTAGCGCTGGCTGGCGCCGTCCCACAGCGCGAAGGCGAAGATGCCGTTGAGCTTGCTCACCCCCTCGCGCACAAAGGCGTCGCCACCGAGGTCGCGGTACAGCGCGTTGATCACTTCGCAGTCCGAGCCGGTGGTGAAATCGTATTTGCTGGCCGCGCGCAGTTCGCGGTGGTTGTAGATCTCGCCGTTCACCGCCAGCGCCAGCGCGCCGTCGCGCGAGCGCAGCGGCTGCGCGCCGCTGGCCGGGTCGACGATGGCCAGGCGCTCGTGCACCAGGATCACCCCGGCGTCGACGTAGACCCCGCTCCAGTCCGGGCCGCGATGGCGCTGGCGCTGCGACAGTTCCAGCGCCTGCCGGCGCAAGGCGGCCAGGTCGTCGCCTGGCTGCAGGTCGAACATTCCGAAGATCGAACACATGGCCTTTCCCCTCTCAATGCGCGTGGTGTGGCGCCGGAATTTGCCCCTGCCATTCCGGCATACCGGCCATCCATGGCCGTAAAAGAAAAAGGCCCGCACTGGGCGGGCCTTTTTCGCGTGTGTGGAGCTGAAACTTGTGTCTACGCGATGGCCCGCCCGGTGAGGCGATGGTTATTGCCATTGCGGTTATTCAGGCCCTTGGCCACGCACGCCGGCGCGCGATGCGGAGCATCGGCGAGGTTCATGGTGCGGGCGTGGACGGTCGACATGGACCGACTAGATCACGACTCTTGTTGCGGCGCAAGATTTATTTTTGGACGGCTATCCGGTCCTAAGGCGCGAGCAGCCATTGCTTCGCCTCGTCCAGCTGGGCGTTGCCGAACAGGCGGAATTCGCCGGGTATCGCAAAGCCCATGGTCCGGGCGGCCAGGCGCAGCCAGCCCACGTCGGTCACCAGCGCCACGCGCTCCCAGCCGCTGAAGTGGCGCAAGCCGAGCTTGGCGTCGTCCCAGGCCGCCCTGGCATCGAAGCCGGTGAAGTCGTCGCCGCAGTGGTAAAGCAGGCGCAGCTTGGGATTGAGCGCGAACGCCGCCTCCACGTCGGGCACCAGCACGTTTTCGTAGTCGGCGGCGGTAACCTGGCCGCGGGCGCGAAAACCGAGGACGCCGGCAGGCAGGTCGGTCATCTGTTCGATCATGGGCGTGCTCCGATTAGCCTCGGGGCCACCATCGAAACCCGCCGCGCGCGCCAACGCAAGCGGTGCCGCGTGAAGATGACTCAGGCCGGCTCGATATGCCGCAGCAGCAGGCGCAGGCTCTCGCGCCCCTGCCAGTCGTTGATGCCCAGTTCGTAGGCCGCGCGCAGCACCGGGGGCGGCGCAGCGCCTCGGTAGCCATTGAACATCACCGCTTCATGCAGTCGGCCGTCGCGGGGATCGCGCAGGTCGAGGCGCAAATGCTTTTCGCCCATCACGCGCCAGGTGCGGCACTCGAACACGTTGTCGAACAGCGGCTCGGGAAACGCCTGACCCCATGGCGCGGCGTGGCGCAGCAGGCCGGCCAGTTGCAGCGTGAAGTGCTCAGGTGCCAGTTCGCCGTCGGTATCGAGCACGGCTTGTAGCGCCTCCTCGCCCAGCCACTGGCGGGCGATGGCATCGAAGGCCGCAGCGAAACGATCGAAGTCCGCCGCGCGCAGACTCAGGCCGGCGGCCATGGCGTGTCCGCCGAAACGCTCGATCAGCCCCGGGTGCCGCGCGTCGACAGCCACCAGCGCATCACGCACGTGAAACCCAGGAATGGAACGGGCCGAGCCGCGCAGCTCGTGCGGGCTGTCCTCGCTGGCGGGGGCGAACGCGATCACCGGCCGATGCAGGCGCTCTTTCAATTTCGAAGCCACCAGCCCGACCACGCCGGCGTGCCAGCTCGGCTCGTACAGGGCCACGCCCACGGCGTCGATCGTGCGCGCGTCGGCTGCCATCAGTTCGGCCTCGGCCACCATGGCGGCCTGCAGGTCGCGACGCTCGCGGTTGATGCGGTCCAGCTCGGCGGCGAGCAACTGCGCGCGGGCCGGGTCGTCGCTGAGCAGGCACTCGACGCCCAGGCTCATGTCTTCCAACCGGCCGGCGGCGTTGAGGCGCGGTCCGACCACGTAGCCAAGATCGCTGGCGCAGATGCCACTGACACTGCGCTTGCCAGCCTCGATCAACGCGGTGATGCCGGGGCAGGCACGGCCGGCGCGGATGCGTTTGATTCCAGCTTCCACCAGCACGCGGTTGTTGAAATCCAGCGGCACCAGATCGGCCACCGTGCCCAGTGCCACCAGATCCAGCAGGACGGACAGATCCGGCTCGGCACCAGCGGCGAAGGCGCCCTGCTCGCGCAGCGCCGCTCGGGCCGCCAGCAGCAGGTAGAACATTACGCCGACGCCGGCCAGCGCCTTGCTGGGAAAACCGTCCCCGCGCAGGTTCGGATTGACCATGGCGTCGGCAGCGGGCAATTGATCGCCCGGCAAATGGTGGTCGGTGACCAGCACGCGGATGCCGCGCGCCCGGGCCGCCGCCACGCCCGCCACGCTGGCCACGCCGTTGTCGACCGTGATGATCAGCTGCGGCGTGGGCTGCAAGGATTCGACCAGCGCCGCGCTCAGCCCGTAGCCATGGACGAAGCGATTAGGGATGGCGTAGGTCGCCCGCGTGGCGCCGAGCAGGCGCAGGCCGCGTAGCGCCACCGCGGTGCCGGTGGCGCCGTCGCAGTCGTAGTCGCCCGCCACCACGATGCTCCACTGCCCGCGGATCGCCTCGATCAGCAAGTCCACCGCCTGCGTCATGCCGCCCAACGCCGCGGGCGACAGCAGGTGTGCCAGCCGGTGCTCGGCCTGCACGGGTGAGAGCACGCCGCGCGCCGCGTACACCGCCTGCAGCACCGGGTGCACGTCGGACTGCCAGCCGTCCGGACGTCCTTTCGGGTCGCGCCGCCGCAGCCGCAAGCTCACCGTGCGCGCCGCCACAGTCGCCAGCGGTGCAACGGGCGATGCCGCCAGCGCTCGCCGCTGGCAAAGCTCAGCTGCACCGGCTGTCCACGCAACAGCGTCTCGATCGCCGGCCACCAGACCTGCTCGATCTCGGCCACAGGCAGATCCTGCAGGTCGACCAGTGCGCCACGACGGGCGGCACGGACCGAGGCCTCGCTGCGCGCGGACACCGTCACGCCGGCCTTCGCGGCCAGCGCCATCAGCAGGTGATCGGCACCGATCACCTGACCATGCATGGACTCGATTCGCGACGGCAATGCCCCGCCGCCCCACAGCCACAGGCTGTTCACCGGCGGCAGGCCGCGCGCACGTCGATCGGCATTGACCGGATGCTGATGCAGCAGCACCTGCACTTCGTTGATCAGCACGCGCCAGCGCTTGCCCGCGGCGCCCTGCGGCAGGTGCTGGAACAGGTCTTCGCCCAGCGCCTGCTCGGGCGCGGCAAAAGTGGGCAGCTCCGTGCCGAGCGTCAGCCGCAACTGCCAACGGTCGGACGCGGTGACGATCAGCGCCAAGCCGGCCTCATCGAACACCGGACGCAGTGGCGCGGCGAGCGCCTCGGCCTCCTCCATCGAAAGACCCAGCTGGCCGCACGCCAGCAGGCGCGCGCCGTTTATTTCGGCCTGCACCCAGCACGGATCGGCGCTGAGCCAGGAGGCGCCCTCGGCATCGTGCGCCGCGTGTTCGCGCAGCAGCGCGGCGGCAGGCATGCCGGACGGCTCGGTGCGGAAGAAATGCGACAGCCCGGCCAGGTAGCCGCGCGGACCGTCCGGCAGGCGATCGGCGCGCGCCAGCCAGGCGCGCAGCGGATGATCGGGGACGAAGCGCGCCAGCGCCGGCAACCAGAGTTCGAGCGGGGCGGGCTCAGTCATCGCGCCGCGGCCTCAGGCTTCGATCTGTTCGTACAGTTCGAGCCACTCGGCCTCGAGCGTTTCCTTTTCGCGGCGCAGCTCGGCCTGTTGCTGGCCAAGTTTCATCAGCTCCGCTGTCGAGCCGTTGTAGATGGCCGGGTCGGCCAGCTTCGCCTCCAGCTTGCCCAGCTCGGTGTCGATCGTCGCCACGCGGGTCTCGATCTTCTTCACACGCGAACGCGAGGCCTTGTCCTGCTCGCGCTGGGCGGCCGCGTTGCGGCGGCGCTCTTCCGGCGTTTCGACGGGCGCCGAGGGCTTCTCCGCCGCGGCGGCCTTGCCGGCTTTCTTGTTGGCGGCGCCACGCGAACGCAGCCACTTTGCGTAGTCGTCCAGGTCGCCATCGAACGGCTCGACTACGCGGTCGGCCACGCGCCAGAAGCTGTCGCAGACCATGCCCAGCAGGTGGCGATCGTGCGACACCAGCACCAGCGCGCCGTCGAAGTCGGCCAGCGCGTCGGCCAGCGCCTCGCGCATTTCCAGATCGAGGTGGTTGGTCGGCTCGTCGAGCAGCAGCAGGTTGGGTTTGTCCCAGGCGATCAGCGCCAGCGCCAGGCGCGCGCGCTCGCCGCCGGAGAAGCCATCGACCGACTCGAACGCGCGATCCCCGGGGAAATTCCAGGTACCGAGGAAGTCACGCAGCACCTGGTTCGCCACGCCGGGCGCCTTGATCTGCAGATGATCCAGTGGGCTGGTGCCGGCGCGCAGGCTCTCCACCGTGTGCTGGGCGAAGTAGCCGATCTTCAGATCCTTATGCACCTTGCGCTCGCCGGCCAGCGGTTCGAGCTCGCCGACCAGGGTCTTGACCAGGGTGGACTTGCCCGCGCCGTTCGGGCCGAGCAGGCCGATCCGCTCGCCCGCCTCGATGCTGAAGCCGACGTTGTCCAGCACGGTGGAAAATCCGTCGCCCGACTCCAGCGGATAGCCCGCACGCACTTCGCCCAGCTGCAGCATCGCGTCGGGCACGCGCTCGGGCTGCGGGAAGCTGAAGCTGAAGGGTCGCTCGGCGCGCACCGCCTCGGTGCCGGCGAGCTTCTCCAGTCGCTTCATGCGCGACTGCGCCTGCTTGGCCTTGCTGGCCTTGGCCTTGAAGCGGTCGATGAAGGATTGCAAATGCGCCCGCTCGGCCTGTTCGCGCTCGAAGCTGATCTGCTGCTGGCGCAGCTGCTCGGCGCGCAGGCGCTCGAACGCGCTGTAGTTGCCGGTGTAGAGCTTGGCCCGGCCCTCGTTGAGGTGCAGGGTGTGGGTGATCACGCCGTCGAGGAACTCGCGGTCGTGCGAGATGATCATCAATGTGCCCTGGTAGCGGCGCAGCCATTCTTCCAGCCACAGCACGGCGTCGAGGTCGAGATGGTTGGTCGGCTCGTCGAGCAGCAGCAGATCGGACGGGCACATCAGCGCGCGAGCCAGGTTCAGCCGGCCGCGCCAGCCGCCGGAGAACTCCTGCACCGCGCGCTCATGCGTCTCAGGCGAAAAGCCCAGGCCATGCATGAGGCGACCGGCGCGGGCGCGGGCGTCGTAGCCGTGCAGCTCCTCGATGCGGTGGTGGGCGCGCGCCATCGCATCGGTATCGCCGCGCTCCTGCGCGTCCGCTTCGTCGCGCAGCGCGGCGGCGAGTTCCTCGTCGCCGCCCATCACGTAGTCGATGGCCAGGTCCGGCAGCGCGGGCGTTTCCTGCGCCACCGAGGCCAGGCGCAGCTTGCCGGGCATGTCCAGCTCGCCCGCATCGCCTTCCAACTGGCCCTGCAGCGCGGCGAACAGGCTGGACTTGCCGCAGCCGTTGCGCCCGATCACGCCCAGCCGCCAGCCGCTCTGGATGACCAGATCGATGTCGGAGAGCAGCAAGCGACTGCCGCGGCGCAGGGCGAAGTGGCGAAAGGCGATCATGCAGGCGAAGGTTCCGTTCCGGGCGCGTCGCGCGCCCGCAGCCGGACATGATAGCCGCTGGCGAACGCCCAACCCATCGCAAACGCCGCAAAACGCCGTGGCTAAGCGCGATGGCTTCTGCTAAAACGGCGCGGGACAAGCACTCGTGGGAGAGGGGATCATGATCAACCATCGTTTCGGCCTGGCGTTGCTCGGCTTGCTGGCCATCGGCGCCGCCGCTCCGGCCTTCGCCCGCGGCGACAACCTGCTCATCCACCGCGTGCAGCAGGAAAAGGACATGAACCTGCCCAGCCGCGGCATGAGCATGGCGCAGGTGGAAAAGAAGTACGGCGCGCCGCAGCGCAAGCTCGCCCCGCGCGGCGGCGACAGCGCCAAGCACCCGGTGATCAACCGCTGGGACTACGCACAGTTCATCGTGTACTTCGAGAAGAGCCACGTGATCCATGCCGTGCTCAACACGCCGGCCGGCAACAACACCAATCCGTCGGCGATGAACTGATCGCCACCGGCCCCGGGCGCTGTCCCGGGGCCGCGTCACCGGCACGGCCGGTGCCTTACAATTCGCCGTCTGTGTTTTCTTCGACGTGCGAACTCCCCCGATGAACGACTCCACCCTGCGCCTGCCGGCGGAATGGGAACCGCAGGCCGCGGTGCTGATTGCGTGGCCGCATGCCGACACCGACTGGGCCGAGCGCCTGGCCTCGGTCGAGACGACGTACGCTGCGCTGGCCGCCGCGGTGACGCGCTTCGAATCGCTGGTGATCGTGGCGCCGGATGCCGACCTGCATAGCCATGCCGAGGGATTGATCCGCGCCGCCGGGGCGGACCTGGCGCGCGTGCGCTTCGTCGAGCTGCCGTACGACGACACCTGGCTGCGCGACTCCGGCCCGATCACCCTGCGCGACGGCGCCGACGGTTTCCAGCTGACCGACTTCCGCTTCACCGGCTGGGGCGGCAAGTTCGGTGCCGAGCAGGACGACGCGCTGATCGCCGGACTGGTGCAGGCCGGCGTGTTCGGTCACGCCGCACACAAGCGCGTGGACTGGGCGCTGGAAGGCGGCGGCGTGGAATCGGACGGCGCGGGTACCGTGCTCACCACCTGGCGCTGCCTCACCCAGCGCCATCCGGAGCAGTCGCGCGATGAGATGAGCGCGATCCTGCGCGACAGCCTGCACGCCTCGCGCATCCTGTGGCTGGACTTCGGCTACCTCGAAGGCGACGACACCGACGCGCACATCGACACCCTCGCCCGCTTCGCTCCGGGCGACCGCATCGTGTTCCAGGCTTGCGACGACGCCAGCGACCCCCACTTTGAAGAGCTCAAGCGCATGGCCGATGAGCTGGCCGCGCTGCGCACCATGGACGGCAAGCCGTACACGCTCCACCCGCTGCCGTGGGCCAGGCCGATCGTGGATGAAGGCCGCCGCTTGGCGGCGTCGTACGCGAACTACCTGATCGTCAACGGTGCCGTGCTGGTGCCGGCCTACGGCGACGCGGCGGACGACGCGGCGGCGCGCATCATCGGCCAGGCTCATCCGGGCCGCGAGGTGGTGCAGGTGCCGTGCCGCCCGCTGATCTGGCAGAACGGCAGCCTGCACTGCATCACCATGCAGCTGCCGGCCGGACTGGTCGGCTGACTGACGACGCTCCACGACACAGGATTCCCGACATGACCCGCAAGACCCTCAAGGTGGCCCTGCTGCAGGAAACCCATCGCGGCAGCCGCGACGCCAACCTCGACGCGATCGAGGCCGGCCTGCGCGAAGCGGCCGCCGCCGGCGCCGAGCTGGTGCTGCTGCAGGAGCTGCACAACGGGCCGTACTTCTGCCAGCGCGAGTCGGTGGACGAGTTCGACCTGGCCGAGACGATTCCCGGCCACAGCACTGCGCGCATCGGCCAGCTCGCCGAGGAGCTCAAGCTGGTGGTGGTTGCCTCGCTGTTCGAGAAGCGCGCCACCGGGCTGTACCACAACACCGCGGTGGTGTTCGATCGCGCGGCGGCGATCGCCGGCAAGTACCGCAAGATGCACATCCCGGACGATCCGGCGTTCTACGAAAAGTTCTACTTCACCCCCGGCGACCTGGGCTTCGATCCGATCGACACGTCGGTCGGCCGCCTCGGCGTGCTGGTGTGCTGGGACCAGTGGTATCCGGAGGCCGCGCGCCTGATGGCGCTGGCCGGCGCCGAACTGCTGCTCTACCCCACCGCGATCGGCTGGGATCCGAACGACGCGCAGGACGAGAAAGATCGCCAGCGCGAGGCGTGGGTCACCGTGCAGCGCGGGCATGCGGTGGCCAACGGGTTGCCGCTGCTGTCGTGCAACCGCACCGGTTATGAAGCGGATCCGTCGGGCGTGGGCGCAGGCATCCAGTTCTGGGGCACCAGCTTCGTCGCCGGTCCGCAGGGCGAATTCCTCGCCCGCGCGGGCACCGATGCGCGCGAGCTGCTGATCGTCGAGATCGACATGGCGCGCAGCGAGCACGTGCGGCGGATCTGGCCGTTCCTGCGCGATCGCCGCATCGACGCCTACGGCGATCTGCTGAAGCGATTCCGCGATTGATCGGCGGCCCTGGCTGAACCGTGCCGCAGGTCCCGCTTGTCGGGGCGCGGCACGGTCCCCATGCTTGGACTTCCCCCTGATGGATCTGCCCCGCGCATGAACCTTGACGCGATTCCCACCGACGCCCTGCGCGAACCCTTGCCCAAGGCGCTCGTCGATCAACCGATCGAGCGCGTGCAGCGCGATGGCGTGGAATACGTGCTGCTGGGTACGGCGCACGTGTCGCGGGCGAGCGTCGATGCGGTCAACGCCATGCTGGCGCACGAACGCTTCCACGCCGTGGCGATCGAGCTGTGCGAGAGCCGGGCCCAGGGCATGCGCGACCCGGACGCGTTCCGCCAAACCGACCTGTTCCAGGTGATCCGCCAAGGCAAGGCCGGCATGGTGGCGGCGAGCCTGGTGCTGTCCTCGTTCCAGCAGCGCCTGGCCGACCAGTATGGGATTCAGCCCGGCGCCGAGATGAAGGCGGCAATGGATGGTGCCGAAGCGCGTGGCACGCCGCTGTGGGTGGTCGATCGCGACGTCGGCACCACGCTCAAGCGCGCCTGGCGCAGCGTCGGTTTCTGGCAGCGTTTCGGCCTGCTGGGCGGGTTGCTGGCCAGCGTGTTCGATCGCGAGGACATCGCCGAACACGAGATCGAGAAGCTCAAGCAGAGCGACCTGTTGGAGAGCGCCTTCAGCGACTTCGCCAGCCAGTCCGAGCCGCTTTATCGCAGCCTGATCGCCGAACGCGACGCCTACATGGCCGCACGACTGCGCGAAGAAGCCGCGCGCGATGCGAGCGACGAATCGCGCCGCGTGCTGGTAGTGATCGGCGCAGGTCACCTCAAGGGTCTGGCAACCCAGTTGCGCGATGGACAGGACGATCCGGCCACCACCGTCGCCACGCTGGCACAGACGCCGCCCAAGGCACGCTGGCCGAAATGGGTGGCCGTCGGGCTGGTGATCGCCGTGTTCGCCTTGATCGCCTACGCCTTCCATCGCAACACGGCGCTGGGTACGCACGTACTGATGAACTGGGTGCTGTTCACCGGCGGCTTCGCTGCCCTTGGCGCACTGGTGGCCGGCGGGCATCCGCTGAGCATCGCGGCCGCCTTCGTCGCCGCACCGATCAAGCCGTTCCGCCCCGGCATCCCCGCGGGCGGCATTAGCGCGATGGCCGAGGCCTGGGTACGCAAGCCGCGCGTGGGCGACTTCGAGACGCTGCGCGACCAGGTCGGCCACTGGAGCGGCTGGTGGAAAAACCGCGTGGCACGCACCCTGCTCAACTTCTTCCTGGTCAGCGTGGGCACGCTGATCGGCGAGTACAGCGCCGGCATCCACATCCTCAAGAGCCTGTTCTAAAGCGCAAGAACCTGCCGTGCCGGAAGCGGCCACTGCGGCGGGTCGCCACGGTGCCGCGCGGTTGTCGCTGCTTGCAGCCAACGTCTATACTTCCGCGACTTTGTAGCCCTGTACCGGCCGGAATCGTGGGAAAGAACTCAATGACTCGACTGCAACTGCTTGGCCTTGCCGCGGCCGCCGCCCTCTTCACCATCGGCAGCGCACACGCCGAAGGCGACAAGGCCGCCGGGCGCAAGCTCGTCTACACCTGCAACGGGTGCCACGGCGTGGAAGGCTATGCCAACGCCTACCCGGATTATCCGGTGCCGCGCATCGCCGGCCAGAACGAGCAGTACATCATCAATGCGCTGCACGGCTACCAGAGCGGCGAGCGCACCCATCCGACGATGATGGCGCAGGCGCAGAGTCTGTCCGACAAGGACATCGAAGACATCGCCGCCTACCTTTCCAGCCTTGCCAAGTAAGCCGTCCCGAGGATTCCGCATGACCCGTGCGTTCACCCTGCTTTCGTTCGCCGCACTGGCGTTCGCCTCCACGTCGCTGATGGCGACCGGCAATCCCGAGGCCGGCAAGACCAAGGCCGCTGCCTGCTTCGCCTGCCACGGTGCCGACGGCAACGCCGTCGATCCGCAGTACCCGCGCCTGGCCGGCCAATACAACGCCTACCTGCAGCAGGCGCTGCACGAGTACAAGAACGGCGGCCGCAACAACGCGATCATGAAGGGCTTCGCCGCCACGCTGTCCGACCAGGACATCGAGGACGTCACCGCCTACTTCTCCAGCCTGCCGACCAAGCTCAGCACGCTTCAGGGACACATTCAGGGCGACAAGTAATCCGCCCCGGCAAGTCGCCTGAAAAAAAGCCCGCGCAAGCGGGCTTTTTTTGCGCGGGTGGCTTGGCCTCAGCCGATCGCCGACCGACCCTGCTTGCCTTCGTAGTACGGCTTGGCGCCGCTGGCGTGATCGGTGGCATCGCGCACTGCCGACACTTCCGGCACGCGCTCGCGCAGGGTCTTCTCCACGCCCTGCTTGAGCGTGACGTCGACCATCCCGCAGCCGTGGCAGCCGCCGCCGAACTGCAGCATCACCACGCCGTCGGCGTCGATTTCGCGCAGGCTCACGCGACCACCATGCGAGGCCAGCCGGGGGTTGATCTCCGCCTCCAGCACGTACTGCACCCGCTCGATCAGGCCGGCATCCGCGCCCGGCTGCTGTCCCTTGATGCCGGGCGCCCGGATGTTGAGCTGGCCGCCGGTGGCATTGGGCTCGTAGTCGATGCTGGCGTTGTCCAGCCAACGTGCGCTGTCGCCCTCGACGTAGAAATGGAAGCCGGCGCATTCGATCGTCCATTCGTTGCCGGTGAGGTCGGCGCGCTCGCAGAACTCCAGCTCGCAGTTCGCCGCCGGGGTACCGGCGTCGACCACCCGCAGGCGGATGCCCAGGCCGTCGGTGCCCTGCTGAGCGAGAAGCTTGAGAAAGTGCTGCTGGGCGCGCTCGGAAATGTCGATCATGAAGACTCCATCGAAGCCATAACCGCTCCGGAATCGGGGCGGTCAACGAAACAGCACCATTTTAGTACTGTTTCGCGCCGCCTGCGCGCTTTGACATTTGCCGGCGCAGCTTCGACCCTTCGCATCCCGCACGAAACCTGCACTGGAGACCCGCATGAATTCGACCGATCTGGCCCATGAGCACTGCGTTGCGCGCAAGGGCAGCGAGCATGCGCTGAGCGCGGAGCAAGTCGCGCAGTTGCTCGCCTCACTGCCGGGCTGGTCGACGACCCAGGGCGGCAAGGCGATCGTGAAGGATTTTCGCTTCGAGGACTTCCACCGCACGCTCGGTTTCATCAACGCCGTGGGTTTCATGGCCAACCAGCAGGATCACCACCCGGACCTCGAGGCCGGCTACGGCCACTGTCAGGTCTTGTGGTCGACCCACGACGTGGGCGGGCTGTCGCGAAACGACTTCATCTGCGCGGCCAAGGTTGAAGCGCTGCTCGCGCGCTGATCGTGGCGCCTACCGCCCGCGGCGTGGCTGTCGCGACCGCCTGGCTGCTCGCCGCGGTGGTCGCGCTGCTGGCGTTCCGGCTGCTGGCCTCGGGGCTCACGGCACGCTACCTCGCCCAGGAGGCCCGCAGCGAGCTGGCCGTGTTGCGGGCCGGCCAACCGCTCTGGCGGTGGCGATTTGTCAACCCGGAGGGTTTCGTGGCTGGCCGCGCCTTCGGCCACGCCAGCATGCGTGCCGTCGATGGCGGCGTGGAGGTAACCAGCCTGGACGGAACGGCGTTCGAGCTGGGGCTGCCGATCGCACGCGGGCTGGATCTGGTCCATTGGCCCCTCCTCCGGCTTGACCGTGCCGCCGCACAGCCAGTCACCCTGCAGGTGGTCTGGCAGACAACGGGACAACCGGCCTGCCCGAGTGCGCCGATCATCTGGCGTGGTACGCGGATCGATGTGGACCTGCGTTCCATCGACACCGCCACCGCCCCGTGCGCACCCGCCAACCGGGCCGACATGTTGCGCCTGCGCATCACGATGCCACGTGGCCAGCGCCTGCTGTTGACCGATGCAGCCCTGCTCGCTCCCGATCCGCTGGCCCTCGTTCCGCCGCAGCTGGCGCTGGAAAGCTCATCCGCGGCCGATTCAGCAAATCCAGCACCGGCTGTGCCCATCGTGCGACTTGCCGCCGCGGCGAGCGCGGAGCAGTTGCTGGCCCGCCGCGACGCCGCAGTCGCTTGGCGCCCGGCCGCCCTCGTGGTGGCCGGCCACGCGTCGCTGACGAAGCCGCCGAGAGGGCCGCTGCCTCCCTGGCTCTCCTGGCTCGGTGTGGGCGCCTATGTGCTGGTGCTTTGCTGGCTTGCCAGGCGCCCTCGCCCGGCATGGCAGACCTTGCTCGCCGGCCTGCTCGGCCCGTTGATCCTGGTAGCCGGCCTGCAATGGGGACAACGCCCCACACTGGCTGGAGTGGCTGGGTTCGCCTCCGCGCTGATCTTTGCGGCGCACGCCCAGAGCGCAGGTAGGTCGTCGAGCTGGCGATGGGTCGGCCCGTGGCGCTCAACCGCGTGGTGGTGGCCGCTCGCCCTGGTGCCGGCGGCGCTGCTGGTGTGCCTGATGTGGGGCCATGCACTGGATCCCACGCCGCCGCGCCGCGTCCTGGTCTATCTCGGCTGGGCCGCGTTGCAGCAATGGCTGATCCTGGGCTTTGCGCTGGGCCAGCTGGAGAAATTCCTGCCCGTCCGGTGGGCCGTGCTGGCTGCCTCGCTGGCCTTTGCTTTGCTGCACGTACCCAACGGCGCGCTGATGCAGCTGTGTTTTCTCGCCGAGCTGGGGTGGGCCTGGTGCTTTGTGCGGCAGCGGAGCTTGTTGCCGATTGCCCTGGGCCATGCCGGCTGCGCCCTGGTGGTGGGCGCAGGCCTGATCGGCAATGGCTTGCGCTCGCTTGAGGTTAGCGCGCGCTTTTTCCTTTAGAAGCAATAGCTTCCAGAAACTTCCTGAGATCATCTGGCAACGGTGCCGAGAAGCTGTACGACCTTCCGTCCAGCTCGAAGCTCATATGTGAGGCGTGCAGGAACAGACGCTGCAGCCCCAACTCACGGAAGCGCTTGTTGGCCTCGCGATCACCGTATTTCGGGTCGCCAGCGAGCGGATGGCCGATATGCGCGGCGTGCACGCGAATCTGATGGGTGCGCCCGGTACCCAGCGTCGCCTGCATCAGGCGAGCGCCCGGATACTGTTCGATCTCACGGAAAAAAGTGAGCGACGGCTTGCCGTTATCGGACACTCTTACCATGCGTTCTCCGCCCTGAAGCACGAACTTGGCGAGCGGCGCATTGACGTCGAACCGGGCCTTGGACGGGTGCCCAACCATCAGGCAGAGGTACTGCTTGACCACCTGGTTGTCGCGGATGGCCGCCTGCAGGCCGGTCAGCCCGGCGCGGGTCTTGGCAAACACCAGCACTCCACTGGTATCGCGATCCAGCCGATGCACCAGCTCGAGGTGATCGTTGGGGCGCGCCGCACGCATCAGCTCAATCGCACCGTGACTGACACCGCTGCCGCCGTGGCTGGCCATGCCAGTGGGTTTGTCGATCACCAGGAAATGCTTGTCCTCGAAGATCACCGCTTCTGCGGCCGAGGCCATCTGACCGGGGCTAGGCCCCTGTGTCTCAGGACGCTCTGCGACGCGAACGGGTGGAATGCGCAACATATCGCCCGCGGACAGACGGGTGTCGGGCTTGGCCCGCTTGCCGTTCACCCGCACCTGCCCGGTACGCAGGATGCGGTAGATCATGCTCTTGGGCACCCCTTTGAGCAGGGTCATCAGGGCGTTGTCGATCCGCTGCCCGTCGCGCTCCGGGCCGATCTCGACTTGACGCACCCCTTGAGATACGTCGGGGGAAGTTACCGTCTGCATTGAAAAAAGTCCGCTTCGATAGGATACTCGGCCGGCGCTTTGCCCGTGTCCGATCAGCTCGATCGGACCGGCCCGTCCGTCACGTCGGTGAGGATTGCGCCGGCCGCCTTCCCCGGGCAGCCGGTCGCTGCTCCCTTTCATCGTAGCGGTTCGGATTGCGGTTTGTCCGATCGGCCTGCGCCGTGTCGGTGATCCGCGGCGTAGTGACCAGGAATCATCGCCGGCACCCGGACTGGTGCCGTACTTTTGCCGCTTGACCGCAGCGGCGCGATCCCCGGCAGGCCGCCCCCAGTGGCGCCACCGAGGCACGCGACGCGCGGCAAGCTGAAGGAAAACAACACAATGAAACGCATGTTGATCAACGCAACTCAGCGTGAAGAGTTGCGCGTGGCCATCGTCGATGGCCAGACCCTGTACGACCTCGACATCGAGATCCCCTCCCGCGAGCAGAAGAAGGCCAACATCTATAAGGGCCGCATCACTCGCGTCGAAGCCTCCCTCGAAGCCTGCTTCATCGACTACGGCGCCGAGCGCCACGGCTTCTTGCCGATCAAGGAAATCGCCCGCGAGTACTTCACCCCGGGCCTGGACCCGAACAAGGCGAACATTCGTGAGCTGCTGAAGGAAGGCCAGGAGCTGGTCGTCCAGGTGGAGAAGGAAGAGCGCGGCAACAAGGGCGCGGCGCTGACCACCTTTATCAGCCTGGCTGGCCGCTACATGGTGCTGATGCCGAACAACCCGAAGGCGGGCGGCGTATCGCGCCGGATCGAGGGTGAAGACCGGCAGGCGCTGAAGGAAGCGCTGGATCATCTCAACGTGCCCGACGACGTCGGCCTGATCGTGCGCACCGCCGGCATGGGCCGCGACGCCGAAGAGCTGCAGTGGGACCTGGACTACCTGCTCACCCTGTGGCGCTCGATCTCCGAGGCGGCCAACAAGCAGAAGGCGCCGTTCCTGATCTATCAGGAATCGAAGCTGTTCATCCGCGCCCTGCGCGACTACTTGCGCAACGACATCGGCGAGATCCTCATCGACGAGGAGTCGCTGTACAACGACGCGCGCGAGTTCATGCAGCAGGTGATGCCGAACGCCCTGCGCAAGCTCAAGCTGTACAAGGACGACACCCCGCTGTTCTCGCGCTACCAGATCGAAACCCAGATCGAGAGCGTTTTCGATCGCCAGGTGCGCCTGCCCTCGGGCGGCTCGATCGTGGTCGACCAGACCGAAGCGCTCACCGCCATCGACATCAACTCGGCTAAGGCGACCAAAGGCGGCGACATCGAGGAAACCGCGTTCAACACGAACTGCGAGGCGGCGGTGGAAATCGCCCGCCAGTTGCGCATTCGTGACGCCGGTGGCCTGATCGTCATCGACTTCATCGACATGGACAGCCCGCGCCACCAGCGCGAAGTCGAGGAGAAACTGAAGGACGCGCTGAAGCTCGATCGCGCCCGCGTGCAGATCGGCCGCATTTCGCGCTTCGGCCTGCTGGAGATGTCGCGCCAGCGCCTGCGCCCGTCGTTGGGCGAGGCCACCCAGGTGGTCTGCCCGCGCTGCGAGGGCCATGGCCACATCCGCGGGATCGAATCGCTTTCGCTGTCCACGCTGCGCCTGATCGAAGAGCACGCGATGAAGGACAACACCGGCCAGGTGCTGGTGCAGGCTCCGCCGCAGGTGGCCAACTTCATGCTCAACGAAAAGCGCGCCAGCGTGGTCGAGATCGAGCTGCGCAACAAGGTCCACGTGGTGATCGTGGCGGACGACAAGCTCGAGACGCCGCACATCCAGATCCAGCGGATCAAGGAAGCGGAGATGGGCGAGCACAGCAAGCCCAGCTACGAACGCCTCACTGCCGTCGAAGCGTCGCCGATTCCCAAGATGGGGCAGACGCTGGGCAGCAGCGAGCAGCCGGCGGTGAGCGGCGTGGTGCATTCGTCGCCCGCACCGGTGCGCGAAGAGACGGCCGCCCCCGCCCCCGTGGCGCCGGCCCCGCGTCGTGCCCAGGCACCAGCCGCGGCCGCCCCGGCGCCGTCCTCCGGTGGCATCCTGTCGCGTCTGCTCGGCTGGTTCCGTGGCGCCGAGGAAACGGCGGGCAAAGCAACGGCTACCTCACCGAAGGAAACATCCAACCGCCGCCAGCAGGCTCCGCGCCGTGACGAACGGGGTCGCCCGAATCAGCCCGGTGGCGCTTCCGCCAACCGCGGCGGTACCCCAGCGGGCCGTCGCGAGCCGGGGAATCGCGGCAACGCCAATGCGTCGGGTGCGTCGTCCGGCAAGGGTGGCAACCGTCAGCGCGGCGAACAGTCGTCGGGTGGCCAGGCGCGTCAGGCTCAGGCCGCCGCCACGCCGCGTCAGGAACAACGCCCGGCGCGAGCGGCTCAGCCGCCCCAGCGCGATGAGAAGGCCGCCGCGAAGGCCGACGCCAGCCTGACGGCAACGGCAGCGCCGCGCACTGAGCGCCAGGCGCAGCCGGCACGCACCCCCGCACCCACCGAGCGGGTCATCGAGGAGCCGAAGCCCGCAGCGGCCGACGCAGCCACGATCGCAGCCACGCCAGGCAACACCCAACCCGACGGAGCGAGCGAGGCAGAAGGCGGTGGCGCGCGCCGCCGTCGCGGCCGCCGCGGCGGCCGCCGTCGCCGTCGTCAGGACGAGAATGGCGCAGCGACGTCCACCGATGCCTCGCTGCAGGCCAAGGCACTGGACGACGAGGACCGTGATGATGCGGCCGGCGACGAGGCCGAGGAGACCTCGGCCAAGACCACGCCGAATCCGACGTCTGCCGCACCCGCCCAGCCGCACAGCGCATCGATCCCGACCGCCGCCGCAGCTGTTGTGTCGGAGTCGGGCGCCGAGCAGAAGTCCGAGCCTGCCACTGCGTCCGCGCCTGTGCCGGCTGTCACGCCTGCCTCCATGCTCGCCGCCGCGGAGAATCCGCCCGAGCAGCGCGCGGCAGCCGTGCCCGCGTCGTTCAACCTGCCCGTGTTGCCGCCGATCCCCGATCCGGTGGTGGCCGAGGGTGAGCCGGCCGCAGAAGCGCCGGAAGTGTCGGCTGACGAGGTAATGATCGCCGCGCCACCGACGACTTCGTTGCCGGCCACGCCGGCGGCGGAGCGCGCGGAACCGACCGAGCCGCCTACACCGCCGCAGCCGCTGACCACCGCGGAGCCCCCGGCAGCCGTCGCCGAGCCCGCGACCGGCCCGGCCTCTCAGCCGTCCCAGGGCGATCTGCTGACCGCCACGAAGGAGCACCTGGCAAGCGCCGATGCCGAGTCCGTGGAAAACGAGCCGACCGAAGAGCCCCGCAAGCGGGACGATTCCACGGCAGGTTGATCGATCGGCTTCAGCCACAAAAAAACCGGGCCAAGGCCCGGTTTTTTTGTGCGCCCGTCAAAGTTCGTCAGGCATTTGCATGCTGCTGGTTGGCCGTATCGATCAGCCCGTGCACCGCCATCAGGTGGGCAAGGCTGATCACGTGATCCACGTTGAGCTTCTCCATCAGGCGCTGCTTGTAGGTGGAAACCGTCTTGGGGCTGAGATTGAGCTGTTCGCCGATGAGCGTCAGCGGCTTGCCGCGCACCAGCATCATCGCAACCTCCAGTTCGCGGCTGGAAAGCACGTCGAACGGCGATTCGCTGCCGTCCAGGGTGGCCAGGGCCAGCTGTTGCGCCACCGCCGGCGCGAGGTAGCGGCGACCGGTCGCCACCTGGCGCACCGCCGCCAGCAACTCCTCGGCCGAACATCCCTTGGTGAGATAGCCCAGCGCACCGGCATCGAGCAGGCGCTTGGGGAAGCGGGCGTCATCGACCACGGTGACGATGACAATGTGGGTATTGAGCTTGGACCGACAGACGCGCTCGGTCAGTTCGATACCGCTCATGCCCGGCATGTGGACATCCACCAGTGCGATATCCGGCGCCAGCGTACGAATGAGGCGAAGCCCCTCCTCCGCCGTTCCCGCCTCGCCGCGAATGCGGATGTCAGGCTGCTGCTGCAGGATCATCCGAAAGCCGGTGCGGACCAGCTCATGATCGTCCACCAGAACAATATTGATCACTTCGTACCCTCCTTGGGCGGCGCAGGGGCGTCGTCGTGCCCGTGCATGATAGGCGCGTTCGCGCCTGCTGACAGCCGGGGCCTACCTGCCCCGGCACTTGAAACCTGAAAAATGGCGCCCCCGCTTCACCTGGCCGAAGCACCCTTGCCATCGACACCGCCAGAGTGCCATCAGGGCAGCGTTGTCGCCGTCAGAATATGCCTACAACAGGCGTGCGCGAACACCGGTCTACTCGACCGGCTCACGACCGGGCAACCCTTCACCCTAAGTCCGTCAGGAACCGGTTAGCCGTCGACCGGCCACTCCAGGTTCCGTCGTCGCGCGAGTTCGTCTCCTCGACGGGTTCGCGCCTCGGAGCACCAGGAAACGAGATCGTGTCTGACAGTCGCCGTCTCATGCGACGTGGGCGAGTCCTTGCGTCCCCCCAGCATCCCTGCAAACAAGCGCAGTCCGCGTCGCAACGCGAAGTGCGTATTCATCGTTTGCATGTTGAATCTCCACAGCTGCCCCTGCGCAGCCGCAACTTCATGCTAGCAACCCTTCACGCCCTATGCACGCGGCGATGCCCCCCGGTCACGTAGGCCGCGTATCATGGGCCGATCTTCTGCATGCACGAGTCCCATGTTCAAAGCCTGCCTGCTTTCCCTGCTGTTGCTCACACCCATCGCATTGCGCGCCCAGAGCGCGGCCAAGGATGCTCCCGCGCCGCCGGCGCCGGCTCCCCAGGTCGTACTGCACACCAGCCAAGGCGACATCACACTGGAGCTGTACCCGGACAAGTCGCCGAAAAGCGTGGCCAACTTCCTCCAGTACGTGCGTGACGGGTTCTACGCGGGCACCGTGTTCCATCGCGCCATCCCCGGCTATCTGGTTCAGGGCGGCCTTTATACGCGCGATCTGCAGCCCCGCCGCACCCGTCCTGCCATCGCCAGCGAGGCGGACAACGGCCTGTCCAATCTGCGTGGCACGGTCGCGGTGGCTCGCGGTGCCGATCCCAACTCAGGAACTTCGCAGTTCTTCTTCAACCTCGTGGACAACCGCCGGCTGGATTTCGTCGGCAGTCAGAGCGGTCTGACCTGGGGCTACGCGGTGTTCGGCAAGGTGATCAAGGGCATGGACGTGGTCGACAAGATCGCCGCCCTGCCGACCCGCGCGCTCGGCCCTTTCGCCGGCGACGTGCCCAATCCCATCGTGGTGATCACCGGCGCCGAGGTGGTAGGCGACGCCGCGCCGACGAGCACCGTTGAAAGCGCGCCCGCTTCGGCAACGACTCCCGCCAAAAGCGCGCAGACGGCCAAGAAGACCAAGCCCGCCGCGAAGGGCTGACATCGATGGCTACGATATTCATTTCCGACCTGCATCTGGACGACAGTCGGCCGCAGATCACCGCCTTGTTCGAACGCCTGCTCGCCAGCGCACAGGTGCGCACAGCCAGCGCGCTGTACATCCTCGGTGACCTGGTGGAAGCGTGGATCGGCGACGACGACGACGCCGAACTTCCCGGGCGTATCGCGACAGCCACTCGTGGCGTGAGAGAGAGCGGCGTGCCGGTGTACTTCATCGCCGGCAACCGCGACTTCCTCATCGGCGAAGCGTTTGCGCAACACGCCGGCATGACCCTGCTCGAGGACGGCACCGTGCATGACATCGAGGGGTGTCGCACCTTGCTGATGCATGGCGATGTGCTGTGCACCGATGACACCGCCTACCAGGCCGTCCGCCGTCAGGTACGCCAGCCACAGTGGCAGGCGCAGATCCTCGCCATGCCGCTGCAAGCCCGCCGCGCATTTGCGGCCAAGGCACGTGAGGACAGTCGTGCACACACGGGCAGCACCATGGAAACCATCATGGACGTCAATGCCGAGGCAGTCGCCCAAGCCATGCGTGCCGCCGGGGTCACTCGCTTGATCCATGGCCATACCCATCGGCCGGCCATCCATCGCTTCGATCTGGACGGCCATACGGTAGAGCGCATCGTGCTGGGCGATTGGTACGAGCAAGGCTCGCTGCTGCACGTCACGCACGAGGGCGTCGAACTGGCGGGTCTACCGACGCAGTAACGGCGCCCCTTCGGCGGATGCGACAAAGCGCATGGGAACGACGCCCAGAAAACGCAAAACGCCCCACGAAGGGGCGTTTTGCGTAACTGGCGGAGAGAGAGGGATTCGAACCCTCGATAAGGCTTTTGACCCTATACTCCCTTAGCAGGGGAGCCCCTTCGGCCTCTCGGGCATCTCTCCGTATTTGTCCGCATTGCTGCGGAGCCGGCAAGGATACTGACCGACGTGGTCGAGGTAAAGCCTTGTGTGCTTATTCGGCGGTATTTTCGCCCGAGCCCACGGCGCCGGACTCGTTCTCGCCCTTGATCCGCTGATAGATTTCTTCGCGATGCACCGAGACGTTCTTGGGCGCATTGATGCCGATACGCACCTGGTTGCCCTTGACGCCGAGAACGGTGACGGTCACCTCGTCACCGATCATCAGGGTTTCACCGACCCGACGGGTCAGAATCAACATGATTTGCTACTCCATAGAATGGTGTGGTTACAGGCCATCTGACTGGCAAGACCTCACCCCTGAGTCTGCCAACAGTTCGACGACGGTTTCCGTCGAAGGCCTTTCCGCCTTCCCCGGCTTCAGCCAAGGCGAACAACTTGTCTTGGCAGGCAGTGCCACCGCAATCAGTGGCACCGGCAATCCATTGATACTATCCGAGCGCTGGTAAACCGCGCAATCGACTTTTGGCGGACAGTCGGGGCCGTTCAGGCCCCTAAATCAACCAGCCAAACGCGCACCCACCCATGCCGGCAACGCATCGAGCAAGAGGGGCAATTGCGGCGTGTCGCTGCCACCGCCCTGCGCCATATCGGGCCGGCCGCCACCCTTGCCATCGATCTGCACCGCCACGTGAGCCACAACGTCGCCTGCCTTGATCCGTCCCAGCGCCTTGCCGTGCACGCCGGCCACCAGGGAGGCGCGACCGTCCGCCGCACCCGCCAGCAGAATCACGCAGTCGCCGAGCTGTTGCTTCAACTGGTCGACGCTGTCGCGCAGGGCCTTGGCGTCGAGTCCTTCCAGTCGCGCAGCGACCACCTTGATCCCATCTACGTCCTGCGCCGCTCCGGCCAAATCAGCGGTGGCGGACCCGGCGGCCTTGGCCCGCAGCGATTCCAGCTCGCGCTCGAGCTTTTTCTGCTTGTCGAACAGCTGACGCAGCTTGTCCACGACCTCGTCGCCACTGCCGGAAAGCAATTGCGCCAGCTCACCCAGGCGACGCTCCTCGTCGGCGACATGAGCCAGCGCCCCGGCACCGGTGACCGCCTCGATGCGGCGTACACCCGAGGCCACGCCGGCCTCGCTGACGATCTTAAACAGGCCGATGTCACCGGTGCGGCCCACGTGCGTGCCACCGCACAGCTCGGTGGAGAAATCACCCATCTTGAGCACGCGCACCTCGTCGCCGTACTTCTCGCCGAACAGCGCCATGGCGCCGAAGGCGATCGCCTCGTCGTAGCCCATGTTGTGCACCTCAGCCGGTGCATTGCGGCGCACCTCAGCGTTTACCAGCGCCTCCACTTCGGCGAGTTCGTCGCGGCTCATCGGCTTGAAGTGGGCAAAGTCGAAGCGCAGCCGCTCCGGTGCCACCAGCGAGCCCTTCTGCGTGACGTGCTCACCAAGCACCTTGCGCAGCGCCGCGTGCAGCAGATGCGTGGCCGAATGGTTGAGCACGGTGGACTGGCGACGCGCCTCATCCACTTGCGCGCTGAGCGTGTCGCCGCGGCGCAGCGGCGACGTGCCGCGCCACGTGCCGGCATGGCCGAAGAACACGCCGCCCATCTTGAGCGTGTCCGACACCTCGAACGTCCCGCCCGGCGCGACCAGCGCGCCGGTGTCGCCCACCTGGCCGCCGGACTCGGCGTAGAACGGCGTGCGATCCAGGATCACCAGCCCCTCCTCGCCCTGCGCCAGCTGATCGAACTGCTTGCCGCCGCGCACGATGCCGACCACCTTCACCCCATCGGCGACGAGCGCGTCGTAGCCGAGGAACACGGTGGGCTTGAGCTCGCTGGCCAGGTCCGCCGGCATCAGCCCCTTGGCTTCGAACTTGCCCGCCGCACGGGCGCGTTCGCGCTGCTCGTTCATGGCCTGCTCGAAGCCGGCCATGTCCACTTCCATGCCGCGTTCGCGGGCGATGTCGGCAGTGAGGTCGACCGGGAAACCGTAGGTGTCGTACAGGCGGAACGCGTCGACGCCGGGAATGATCTTGCCGGCTTTGCCGGCCACCTCGTCGAACACCCGCATACCGTGCTCGAGCGTCTCGCCGAAGCGCTGCTCCTCGGTACGCAGTGCGTCTTCGATGAATGCCTGCTTCGACGCCAGCTCCGGATAGGCGTCGCCCATCTCCAGCACCAGCGGCGCGACCATCTTCCAGAAGAAGTCACCGCGCACGCCGAGCATCCAGCCGTGGCGCAGGGCGCGACGGATGATCCGTCGCAGCACGTAGCCGCGGCCCTCGTTGGACGGCAGCACGCCGTCGACGATCAGGAACGAGCAGGCGCGGATGTGGTCGGCGATCACCCGCAGCGATTTGTTGGCCAGGTCAGTGGTACCGGTGAACTCGCCGGCCTTGCGGATCAGGTGCTCGAACAGGTCGATCTCGTAGTTCGAATGCACGTGCTGCAGCACGGCGGCGAGACGTTCCAGGCCCATGCCGGTATCCACGCAGGGCGCCGGCAGCGGGCTCAGCGTGCCGTCCGGCGCGCGGTCGAACTGCATGAACACAAGGTTCCAGATTTCGATGTAGCGGTCGCCATCCTCGTCCGGCGAGCCGGGCGGACCACCGGCCACGTCGGGGCCATGGTCGTAGAAGATCTCGGTGCACGGACCGCATGGGCCGGTGTCGGCCATCTGCCAGAAGTTGTCCGAGGCGAACGGTGCGCCCTTGTTGTCGCCGATGCGCACGATGCGCTCGGCCGGCACGCCGACTTCCTTGTTCCAGATGTCGAAGGCCTCGTCATCGGTGTGGTAGACGGTGACCCACAGCTTGTCCGCCGGCAGCTTGAACACGTCGGTGAGCAGCTCCCACGCCCACACGATCGCCTCGCGCTTGAAGTAGTCGCCGAACGACCAGTTGCCCAGCATCTCGAAGAAGGTGTGGTGGCGCGCGGTATAGCCCACGGCGTCCAGGTCGTTGTGCTTGCCGCCGGCGCGCAGGCAGCGCTGCACGTCGGCCGCGCGCACATACGGCAACTTCTCGCTGCCCAGGAATACGTTCTTGAAGGGCACCATCCCGGAGTTGGTGAACAGCAGCGTCGGATCGCTGGACGGCACCAGCGAGGCGGACGGCACGATCGCATGGTCCTTGGCGCGGAAGAATTCGAGGAAGGCGGAGCGAATGTCAGCGGTTTTCATGCGGGCTTCTGGCGATGGGGCCATCGAAAAATCCGATGGCTGAAACAAGGCCACGCCGCGGCGACGCCGCGTCGACCGCACCCTCAGTCGTCGTCGGCGTCATCCACTTCGGCGTGGGTAACACTACGTACTGTGGCGGCGGAAAAGCCGCGACGCAAGAGGAACTGCGCCCGTTTGGTGCGCTCGGCGAAGTCCGCCGGGGCCTTGCCGCCGTAGCGTTTGCGCAGCTGCGCGGCGGCGCTGGCATGCCAGTCGACCTCGGCATCCTCCAGCAACTGGCGGGCGGTGGCGTCGTCCACGCCGTGGGTCTTCAGCTCCATCCGGATGCGCACCGGGCCGTAGCCCTGGCCGGCGCGATTGCGCACCAGCATGCAGGCGAAGCGCTCGTCGTCCTGGTAGCGCTGCTCGCCCAGGCGATCGAGTGCGGCATCGGCTTCGTCCGGCTCGTAGCCGCCCTGCCCCAGCTTGCGCTTGAGCTCGCGCCGGGACTGCTCCCGACGCGCCAACAGGCCCAGCGCCTTGTCATAGGCGCTGGGCTTGGGACGACCATTGTCGTTGCGCCGCTTCATCCGGATCGGGATGCCTGGCGCGGCTCACCCACCATCAGGCGTCGGCGTCGACCGCTTCTTCGGCGGAGGCCGGTGCGGCCTTGCCGCTCACCAGCAGTCGTGCGCGCAGCTGCTGGTCGATCTCATTGGCGATGGCCGGGTTGTCGCGCAGGAACTGGCGCACGTTCTCCTTGCCCTGGCCGATGCGGTCGCCGTTGTAGCTGTACCAGGCGCCGGATTTGTCGATCAGGTTCTCGCGCACGCCCAGCTCGATGATCTCGCCCTCGCGCGAGGTGCCCTCACCGTAGAGGATCTCGAACTCGGCCTGGCGGAACGGCGGCGCGACCTTGTTCTTGACCACCTTCACGCGGGTTTCCGAACCGATCACCTCGTCGCCCTTCTTCACCGCGCCGGTGCGGCGGATGTCCAGGCGTACCGAGGCGTAGAACTTCAGCGCGTTGCCGCCGGTGGTGGTCTCGGGGCTGCCGAACATCACGCCGATCTTCATGCGGATCTGGTTGATGAAGATCACCAGGGTGCCGGACTTCTTGATGTTGGCGGTGAGTTTGCGCAGCGCCTGGCTCATCAGGCGGGCGTGCAGACCCACGTGCGAGTCACCCATTTCGCCTTCGATTTCAGCCTTCGGCGTGAGCGCAGCGACCGAGTCGACCACCACCACGTCCACGGCGTTGGAGCGCACCAGCATGTCGGCGATCTCCAGCGCCTGCTCGCCGGTGTCCGGCTGGGAGATCAGCAGGTCGTCGAGGTTCACGCCCAGCTTCTCGGCGTAGGACGGATCGAGCGCGTGCTCGGCGTCGACGAAGGCTGCGGTGCCGCCGTTGCGCTGGCAGTTGGCGATGGCCTGCAGGGTGAGCGTGGTCTTGCCGGAGGACTCCGGACCGTAGATTTCGACGATGCGCCCGCGCGGCAGGCCGCCGATGCCCAGCGCGATGTCCAAGCCCAGCGAGCCGGTGGAGACGGTCTCAATGGCCTCGTTCACCCGGTCGCCCAGGCGCATCACCGCGCCCTTGCCGAACTGCTTCTCGATCTGGCCGAGGGCCGAAGCGAGCGCCTTGCGCTTGTTGTCATCCATCGTGGGGATCCTGCGGTAGCTGTGAAAAGAGGTGGCCGGATTGGCGAGCCTGCATGATGAGCCGTGGCGATCTCACGGGCTGCGATAGGCCGAAACGCGAGTATCCCATACCGGTCAAGCCGCCTCCGTGGGCGCGACAGCGCGCCATCGCCGGCCCGGGCCGGCTCAGGCTGTCAGCTCCTTGCCCAGGCCAGCGAGGGCCACGGCTACGGTCTGACGGCGGATGGCGTCGCGATCGCCCTGAAAATGGAACAGCCGCGCGTGGGCGTAACCGCCGCGGCGCTTCCAGCCGACCCACACGGTGCCGACCGGCTTGCCCTCGGTACCACCGGACGGTCCGGCGATGCCGGTCACCGCTACCGCCGCGCCAGCGCCGAAACGCGCCAGCGCGCCAGACACCATCTCCAGCACGGTCTCCTCGCTCACCGCGCCGGTGCGCTCGAGCGTGCGGGGATTGACCCCCAGCAGCGCCTCCTTCGCCTCGTAGCTGTAGGTGACCACGCCGGCATCGAACCAGGCCGAGCTGCCTGGCAAGTCGGTGAGCACCTTGGCAATGAAGCCGCCGGTGCACGATTCGGCCGTCACCAGCATCAGCTTGCGCTCGCGCATAAGCTCGGCAACGTCCTCGCCGAGCTGGCGCAGCTGCGCATCGGTAGGAACGGACGACGACTCCATGCGAGACTCCCGGGTTGAACGAAACGCCGCCTGCGGCGCGAAGCCCTCCGTTCTACCCGTTCCGCGCGACCGAGCCAAGACCCGCCCCACGCATGAACCACGACGATCTTTCCCAGCACACGCCGCTGATGCGCCAGTACCTGTCGGCCAAGGCGGCGCACCCCGACGTGCTGCTGTTCTTCCGCATGGGCGACTTCTACGAGCTGTTCTACGACGACGCCCGCAAGGCGGCGCGACTGCTCGATATCACGCTGACCCAGCGCGGCGCGTCGGCCGGAGCGCCGATTCCCATGGCCGGCGTGCCCTACCACGCGGTGGAGAACTACCTGGCGCGGCTGGTGAGGCTGGGCGAGTCGGTGGCGATTTGCGAGCAGATCGGCGACCCGGCGCTGGCCAAGGGCATCGTCGAGCGCAAGGTGGTGCGCATCGTCACGCCCGGTACGGTGACCGACGCCGCGCTGCTGGAGGAGCGCCGCGACAACCTGCTGCTGGCGATCGCCGCGGGAGCCGGCGGCGCCTACGGGCTGGCCTGGGTAGATCTTTCCAGCGGCCGTTTCCTGCTCAGCGAGGTGCCCACCGCCGAGGCGCTGGCCGCCGAGCTGGCGCGCCTGCAGCCGGCCGAGACGCTGATCGACGAAAACGTCGCCTGGCCCAAGCTGGTCAGCACCCTGCCCGGCCTACGCAAGCGCCCGCCGTGGCATTTCGACAGCGACGCCGCGCGGCGCGAATTGAACCGTTTCTTCGGCACCCGCGACCTCGGCGGGTTCGGCGTCGACAAGCTGCCGCTGGCCATCGCCGCCGCCGGCTGCCTGCTCGGCTACGTCGAGGAAACCCAGAAGAGCGCGCTGCCGCACCTGTCCGGCATGGCGGTGGAAAGCGCCAGCGAGACCATCGCGCTGGACGCCGCCACCCGCCGCAACCTGGAACTGGACACCCACCCCAGCGGCCGCAGCGAACACACCCTGCTCGGCGTGCTGGACGAAACCGTGACGCCGATGGGCGCACGAGCGCTGCGCCGCTGGCTGAATCGTCCGCTGCGCTCGCGCACGGTGCTTCGCCAGCGCCACCAGGCGATCGGCCTGCTGATCGACAGCCGCCGCCACCTGAGCCTGCGCGAGATGCTGCGCGGCATCGGCGACCTGGAACGCATCCTGGCCCGCGTGGCGCTGCGCTCGGCGCGCCCGCGCGATCTCTCTACCTTGCGCGACGGCCTCGCCGCCGCCCCCGAGCTGCGCGGCCAGATCGCCGCACTGGACAGCCCGTTGCTGCACGCGCTGGTCGAACGCATCGGCGACCACGCCGACACCGCCGCCTGGCTGGCCCGCGCGGTGGTCGCCCAGCCGCCAGCCCTGCAGCGCGACGGCGGCGTCATCGCCGACGGCTACGACGCCGAGCTGGACGAGCTGCGCCGCCTTTCCACCCACGCCGACCAGTACCTGGTGGAGCTGGAGGAACGCGAGAAAGTTGCCAGCGGCATCGCCACGCTCAAGGTCGGCTACAACCGCGTGCACGGCTACTACATCGAGATCAGCAAGGGCCAGTCGGACAAGGCGCCCACGCACTACACGCGCCGCCAGACCACCAAGAACGCCGAGCGCTACATCACCGAAGAGTTGAAGACCTTCGAGGACAAGGTGCTCTCGGCCAAGGAACGCTCGCTGATGCGCGAGCGTGCGCTGTACGAGGCACTGCTCGACCAGCTGATCGAACACCTCGAACCGCTGAAGTCCGCCGCCGCGGTGATCGCTGAGCTGGACGTGCTGGCCACCCTGGCCGAACGCGCCGAAACGCTTGACTGGGCCGAACCGGTGCTCACCGACGAGGCCGGCATCGCCATCGAACGCGGCCGCCATCCGGTGGTGGAAAAGGTGCGCGACGAACCGTTCGAGCCGAACGACCTGAAGCTCGACGACAGCCGCCGTATGCTGGTGATTACCGGCCCGAACATGGGCGGCAAGAGCACCTACATGCGACAGAACGCGCTGATCGTGCTGCTCGCCCACATCGGCAGCTACGTGCCGGCGAGTGCAGCCACGATCGGCCCGATCGACCGCATCTTCACCCGCATCGGCGCCGGCGACGATCTCTCGCGTGGCCAGTCCACTTTCATGGTGGAGATGAGCGAGACGGCCAACATCCTGCACAACGCCACCGAGCACAGCCTGGTGCTGATGGACGAGGTCGGCCGCGGCACCAGCACCAACGACGGCCTCGCGCTGGCGCGCGCCAGCGCGGTGCACCTGAGCACCCACTGCCGCGCCTGGACGTTGTTCGCCACGCACTATTTCGAGTTGACCGAGCTGGCCGGCGAGTACGCCGGCATCGCCAACGTGCATCTGGACGCGGTCGAGTACGGCGAGCAACTGGTGTTTATGCACGCGGTGAAGGACGGCCCGGCGAACCGCAGCTTCGGCCTGCAGGTGGCCGCGCTGGCCGGCCTGCCCAAGCCGGTGATCGCCGATGCGCGGCGCACGCTGGCGCAGCTGGAGAAAGGCATGCATCCCGGCGGCGCCACGGCGCGGCGCGAGGAGGCCTCGCCGCAACTGGGGTTGTTCGCCCCGCCCGCACCTTCGGCACTGGAGAAGCGCCTGGCCGACGTCGATCCCGACGCCCTCTCGCCGCGCGAAGCGCTGGAAGAGCTGTACCGGCTCAAGGCGCTCGGCTGATACCTGCCAGCACGCCGGCGCCGCGGCCCAGCCGCGCCGGCCGATCCGACGCACAAACGTTCTAGCCGGCCCGGCGCCCGGCTGCATAGCCTGTGGCTATCGATCGCATCGGAACAAACGAATTCCACCGCAGTACCCGGCGTTCTAACGTGATCCTGTCGTGAACGCGGTCAGTCTTGTCGCCCGCCGAAATGCACAGGCGGCGGCTTGGCCCGGTGGTCGCCGGGGCACGCTCATGACCGTCATCAAATGGTGCGTCCGCGCCTCCTGTCATCGTCGTGCGGGCAGCGCGGCACCGGCAGCCAGGGGCGCTGGCCGGACGGCACGCATCAACCGCTCAACGCGTATCAACGGCTCAGGGAGAACCATCATGTCCACCGAAGCAAAATGCCCGTTCAATCATGCCGGCAGCGGCACCACGAGCCGCGACTGGTGGCCCAACCAGCTCCGACTGGAACTGCTGAGCCAGCACTCGGAAAAGTCCAATCCCCTGGGCCAGGCGTTCAACTACCGTGAGCAGTTCGCCAAACTCGACTACGCCGCCCTCAAGCGCGACCTGCTCGCCCTGATGACCGACTCGCAGGACTGGTGGCCCGCCGATTTCGGCAACTACGCCGGCCTGATGATCCGCATGGCCTGGCACAGCGCCGGCACCTACCGCGTCGGCGACGGCCGCGGCGGCGCCGGACGTGGTCAGCAACGCTTTGCCCCGCTCAATTCGTGGCCCGACAACGGCAACCTGGACAAGGCACGCCGTCTGCTGTGGCCGGTCAAACAGAAGTACGGCCAGCAGATCTCCTGGGCCGACCTGATCGTGCTCGCCGGCAACGTCGCGCTGGAATCGGCCGGCTTCAAGCCGTTCGGTTTCGCCGGCGGGCGTGAGGACGTGTGGGAACCGGACCTGGATGTCACCTGGGGCAACGAGACCCAGTGGCTGGCCACCAGCGACACGCCCAACAGCCGCTATGCCGCCAGCAAGCCCGGCGAGCGCAACCTGGACAACCCGCTGGCCGCCGTGCAGATGGGCCTGATCTACGTGAACCCGGAAGGCCCGGACGGCAAGCCCGATCCGGTCGCAGCGGCGCACGACATCCGCGAGACCTTCGCGCGCATGGCGATGAACGACGAGGAGACCGTGGCGCTGATCGCCGGTGGCCACACCATCGGCAAGACGCACGGCGCAGGTCCAGCCACCCACGTGGGCATCGAGCCGGAAGGCTCGTCGCTCGAACAGCAGGGGTTCGGCTGGGCCAGCACCTACCAGAGCGGTACCGGCAAGGACGCGATCACCTCCGGTCTGGAAGTGACCTGGACGCGCACCCCGGTGAAGTGGAGCAACGACTACTTCAACTTCCTGTTCGACTTCGAATGGGAGCTGGAGAAGAGCCCGGCCGGCGCGCACCAGTGGGTGGCCAAGGGCGCCGAGGCGATCATCCCCGGCCCGACGCCGGATTCGCCGCCACGCCGTCCCACCATGCTCACCACCGACCTGTCGCTGCGCTTCGATCCGGCCTACGAAAAGATCTCGCGCAGGTTCCGCGACGATCCGCGGGCCTTTGCCGACGCCTACGCCCGCGCCTGGTTCAAGCTGACCCATCGCGACCTCGGTCCCAAGGCGCGCTATCTCGGCCCCGAAGTGCCAGCCGAAGACCTGCTGTGGCAAGACCCGCTGCCCGCCGCCACGCACCAGCCGACGGCGGCCGACATCGCCGATCTCAAGGCGAAGATCGCCGGCTCCGGGCTGAGTGTGTCGCAGCTGGTGTCGATCGCCTGGGCGTCGGCCTCGCCCTTCCGCGGCGGCGACAAGCGCGGTGGCGCCAACGGCGCGCGCATCCGCCTGGCCCCGCAGAGGGATTGGCCGGTCAACGCCGCAGCGGTCAAGGCGCTGCCGACGCTGGAGGCGATCCAGAAGGCATCCGGCAAGGCCTCGCTGGCCGACCTGATCGTGCTGGCCGGCGGCGTGGGCATCGAGATGGCGGCCAAGGCTGCCGGGCTCGATCTCACCGTGCCGTTCTCGCCCGGCCGGGTCGACGCCAGCGCCGAGCAGACCGACGTCGATTCGTTCAAGTACCTCGAACCGCTCGCCGACGGTTTTCGCAACTACGTCCGCCCCGGCGTACCGGCACCGGCCGAGCACCTGCTGGTGGACAAGGCCCAGTTGCTCACCCTCACCGCGCCGGAGATGACCTCCCTGGTGGGTGGCCTGCGCGTCCTGGGGGCGAACTTCGACGGCAGTCGGCATGGTGTGTTCACCGACCGCCCCGGGGTGCTCAGCAACGACTTCTTCGTCAACCTGCTGGACATGGCCACGGCGTGGAAGCCCACCGGCGACTATTTCGAGGGCCGCGACCGCAAGACCGGCGCGGTGAAATACACCGGCACGCGGGCCGACCTGGTGTTCGGCTCGAACGCGGTGCTGCGTGCGCTAGCCGAGGTCTACGCGAGCGCCGACGGGCGCGCGAAGTTCGTGCATGACTTCGTGACGGCCTGGACCAAGGTGATGAACCTGGATCGCTTCAACCTCGCCTGAGCCTGGCGTGCGGCCGCGAACGGCCGGGCGCGTCCTCCACGGTCGATGCACGAAACGAAAAGGCACAGGTGGCGACACCCGTGCCTTCTTCGTTGCTGCCGGTGTGGCGAGCGTGTTTATCCGATGACCGCGCTCAGCCCGGCTTGTCGGTGGTTGCGGGCTTGGCGAGCGGCGGCTCGGCATCGTCGTGCGGCTCCAGCAGCGGCCCGGTGATCACCGGGGGCACCATGTGTGGATCGTCGGCATCGGGCAGTGCTACGTCGGGAATTGCGTCGATTGTCTCCAGCGGTTCGGTCGGCAGATCCTGCGGCGGATCGAGCACCGGGTCGCGTGCGGGAAGCCTCCCCGCCTCCACCAGTTGCTGGATGCGCATGAACACTTCGGCCCGACCGAACGGCTTCTTCATGAAATCGTCGGCGCCAAAGCGCTGCACGTAGAACTGCTCGGTGGCCTGCAGGTTGCCGCTGATCATCACAATGGGGATGCCGTGCGTATCCGGCTCGCGCCGCAGTGCGCGCAGCACCGCGAAGCCGTTCATTCCCGGCATCACGATGTCCAGGAAGATCAGCTGTGGCTTTTCGCTACGCGCCAACGCCAGCGCGGACTCACCGTCGCCGGCCACGGAGACGGCATAGCCATCCTGTCGCAGCATCTTGCCGAGCACGGCACGGATCGTCGGCGAGTCGTCGACGACCAGCATGCGTGCACCACGGACGGCCTGGGTGCGCGGCAGATGCTGCCGACGCTCACCGCTACTGCCCAGCAAACGCTTGAACAGATCGAATCCGGACATGTCGCCCTCCCCTCATAAACCCCGCCGGTAGTCTCGGCCGTGCCGCGTTCCGGCGCAATCGGACGACGCATGCGATGCACGCGCAGTGTGCGCGTACGCTCAGATTTCGTCGTTGCCGCTGCTGTCCTTGAGCCGACGCAGCGCAGCGCGATCGTGCTTGCCCGGTCGTCCGGGCGGACGCACCGACGCGCCGACAAGGCGACGCTGCTCGCGCGCCACCTCACGGGCCAGCCGGCTGGCGTCGCTCTCGCGGTACAGCGCCTGGGCAACCGGTGCCGGACCGCGCTGCTCAGAGAGGCCGAGCACCTCCACCTCCATCGTTTCCTCGCCGCGACGCACGCTCAGCCGATCCCCAGGCCGCACGGCGCGCGCGGCCTTGCACGGTCCACCGTTGAATTCCACCGTGCCGCCGCCGACAGCCTGCTTGGCCAGGCTGCGCGTCTTGAAGAATCGCGCCGCCCAAAGCCAGACGTCCAGACGCACTTCCGCCAGTTCGGTCGTCATGGCTAACCGCCCATCAGCAGGTTGGCCAGTGGCACCGTGGCCAGCGACAGCACGATGCCGGCGCCCAGCACCGTGTTGGCCAGGCGCGGCTCCAGCTCGTACTGGTCGGCCAGGATCGCCGCGGAGATCATCGGCGCCATTGCGGCCTGCAGCACGCCCACCGAGAGCGTGAGGCCATCCACGCCCAGCGCCCGGCCCAATGCCCAGCCTGCCAGCGGCGCCAGCAGCAGCTTCCAGCCCAGCCCTGCCGACAGCGCACCAACCTGGTCGCGCTGCAGATGCAGCTTGAACTGCAGGCCCACCGAGAACAGCGCCAGCGGCGTCAGCGTTTGACCCAGTTGCAGGAACAGATGGTCGAGCACCGGGGGCCAGCCGCCGGCCATGCCCGCCACGATGCCAATCAGCAAGGCAATGAACGCGGGAAACGTGACGATGCGCCGCACTACCAGCGCTGCACTGGGCCGGCGGCCGGAGTACAGCGACGCCACCACGATGCCGCCAGCGGCGAGCAACGGAAAACAGCCCAGCTGGTCGGCCACCACCGCCAGCGCCAGCCCCGGCTTGCCGTGCATGGCCTCCACCATCGGATAACCCATGAACGAGGTGTTGCCCAGACCACACACCAGGGTCAGCGCGCCGACGCGCGCACGTGGCCAGTGCATCGCCCGCCCGAGTGAAGCAAACAGTGCCCACGCACCGAAGAACGTCACCCACATCGTCGCGACGGGGAACCAGGTGTGCCGATCGAACTGCACCCGCGGAATCATCGCCAGCACCAGCGCCGGCAGCGCCACGTTGAGCACCCACCAGTTCAGTCCCTGCACGATGCCGGCGGGCGGACGGGCGAAACGCGCCACCAGCGCACCGAGCACCAGACAGACGAACAGCAGCAGCAACGCACTCATCGAGGACAACACACGGCAACAGACGGGACTGACATTAGACGCGATGGCGCATGACCGCGAAAGCTGCCCGCGCAGCGCGCGGCGCGGCTTGCGCGATAATCGCCCGCTTGCCTTCCCGCGCGACCTCGACGATGACCGATTCCTCCCACCGCGTGCACGGCCTGGCCGGCGACGAGATTGCCGCGGACTGGCCCACCCTCACCGAGCACGAGGTGCGCGCCCTGCTGGCGGACATCCCTTCGCTTGCGTCGGCGCGGCAGATCCTCTGGCACAGTCCGCGTCCCCTGTCCGCGGCGTGCCTGGTGCACACCGCGGGTGGCACCGTGTTCGTCAAGCGCCACCACCGCCGCGTACGCAGTGGCGATGTCCTGCGCGAGGAGCATGCGTTCATCGCGCACCTGCAGCGCACCGGGTTGCCGCTTGCCCGGTTGTTTGCCGATGCGCATGGCGAGACGGCGATGGTGCGCGGCGACTGGGTGTACGAGGTGCACGCCCAGGCCGCCGGTGTCGACCTGTATCGCGAGGCGATCTCCTGGTCGCCGCCCGGCCGCGCCGCGCACGCCGCCAGCGCCGGCCGGATGCTCGCCCGCCTGCACGAGAGCGCAGAGGGATACGACGCACCCCAGCGCAACACGCACCGGCTGGTGGCGCGCAGCGAACTGATCACGGCAGCCGACCCCGTGCAGGCGCTCGCCGCGCAGCTGCACCAGCGCCCCGGCCTGGTCGACTACTTGCACAAACGCGACTGGCGCGGCGACCTCGCAGCGGTCTTCGCCCCCTGGCAGCACGCCCGGCCGGCGCTCGCCACCCAGCCGCGACTGTGGACGCACGGCGACTGGCACGTGTCCAATCTCTGCTGGAGCGGCGACCGTGATGACGCGACAGTGACCACCGTGCTCGACTTTGGCCTGTCCGCCGCCACCTTCGCGCTGTTCGATCTGGCCACCGCCATCGAGCGCAACGCGATCGCCTGGCTGGAGCTCGATCGCGGCGTGGCCGCCGTACATGCCGACATCGCGCTCGCGCTGATCGATGGCTATCGCCAGGTGCGCCCGCTGGAGCGTTCGGACGTCCATTTGCTCGCCGATCTGCTGCCGGTAGTGCACGTGGATTTCTCGCTGTCGGAGGTCGAGTACTTCCACGCCGTCACGCAGGACGCGCATGCCGCGGATGTCGCCTACGACACCTTCCTGCGCGGCCATGCCGCCTGGTTCTCCACGCCGCCTGGGCAGATCCTGCTGGACGCCATTCGCACCGCGGCCTGACGCAGCGACCGCATTTCGTGGTTCAATGCGCCCCTTGAAGCGGGGGTGCCCGGCGAAACGCCGGGCTGAGAGAGTCCCTTGGAACCTGATCCGGCTAGCACCGGCGTAGGGAGCTTGCAGCAGCATCGCGCACGTCCGTGCGCCGATGGTGCGCCGTCGCTTCGTCCTGCCCTTCTGAGACGACGACGACCATGACCCTCCTGCACCGCCATCCCCTCGCTGCCGCCCTCGTTTCCGCGCTGGCGCTCGCTGCGGCCGCGCCGTCGCGTGCGGCCGACGACGCAGCGCACGATCCCGCGCAGACCAAGCGCCTGGGTGCGGTGCAGGTGACCGCCACCACCGACAAGGGCTATCGCGCGGAGAGTGCGCAGGTGGACACCTTCGGCAGCTTCGGCAATGCGCCGCTGCACGACACGCCCGCGTCGGTCACGGTGATCACCCGCGACCAGATCGACGATCGCCAGCCCCGCACGCTCAGCGAGCTGGCCCGCGCCGACGCCGCGGTAGGCGACAACTACGCGCCGGTGGGCTACTACCAGGATCTGGCGATCCGGGGCTTCGTGCTCGACCTGGCCACCGCCTACCGCCTCAACGACATGACCATCAACGGCGAACAGCTCACGCCGCTGGAAGACAAGCAGCGGGTGGAGATCCTCAAGGGCCTGGGCGGGCTGGAGGCGGGCATCGTGGCGCCGGGCGGCCTGGTGAACTACGTCAGCAAGCGACCGGCCGAAGTGCGCACCGCCACGCTTGGAACCGACTCGCACGGCTCACGCTACGCCGCGGTGGACGTGGGCGGATGGCTCAGCCCCACGTTCGGAGTGCGCGTGAACGCCGCGCATGAAAACATCCACTCCTACGTGCAGCACACGCCCGGCCGCCGCAGCTTCCTGTCGCTGGCCGCGGACTGGAAGATCAGCGAGCGCGCCACACTGGAGCTGGACAGCAACTACCAGACCAGCGGCCAGCGCTCGGTCTCCGGCTACCAGCTGCTCGGCGGCACCACGATTCCGGCGCACCCGAGCAACACGCGCCTGCTCGGCTACGAGCCGTGGCAGCAGCCGGTGGGCATCCATTCCAGCAACACCACGGCCCGTCTCAACTACCGCTTCAGCGACCAGTGGAGCGCGCAACTCTCGGCCAGCCACAGCCACACGGTCATCAACGACAACGTGGCCTTCGCCTACGGCTGCTTCTACGCGCCGCAGTGCGCCACTGGTGACTATCCCGGGCAGTTCTTCGCCCCCAACGGCGACTACGACATCTACGATTTCCGCAGCCCCGGCGACACCCGCCAGAACGACGAAGTGCGCGCCGTGCTCAAGGGCGGCTTCGACACCGGCAGCCTCAGCCACGAGATGACTCTGGGCGCCAGCGCGTTCCGCCGCACGCTGGACCAGCGCCCCTACGTGTACGACTACGTCGGCACCGGCAACATCGACCAGGTCGACCCGCCCTACTTCGCGCCCTCGCCGAACCAGCCGGGCGCCTCCGCGCGCACCTTCACCAGCTGGCAGCGCGCGCTGTTCGCGCTGGATCGCGTGCACTTCGGCACGCAGTGGCAGTTGCTGGCGGGCGCCCGCTTCGTGCGGCTGGACGAGCGCGCCTACGACGACACCGGCCTCGTGCTGGAACGCCACACGCGCCTGAGCAAGACCCTGCCGCAGGCGGCGCTTTTGTGGCAGCCGAGTGCCCCGCTCACGGTGTATGCCAGCTACAGCGAGAACCTGTCGCGGGGCGCCGAGGCGCCCTACTGGACCACCAATGGCGGCGCGATCCTGGCGCCCGTGCACTCGCGCCAGGTCGAGGCCGGCGTGAAGTACGAGTGGAGCGATGCGCTCAGCTTGCAGGGGGCGCTGTACCGCATCCGCCAGCCTTATCAGTACGCGCAGCCGGACAGCTCGACCTACGGCTTCACCTTCGTCCAGCACGGCCAGCAGGTGCATACCGGACTGGAGCTTCAAGCCGCCGGACGGGTGAACGACAGGCTGCGTCTCACCGCCAGCGTCAATCTGATCCAGGCCCGCGCGCACGACACCGGCACACCCGCCTACGAAGGCCACCAGATCGTCAACGTGCCGCGTCTGCGTTCGGCCCTCTATCTGGACTACCGCCTGCCGGTGGCGGCCAATATCGGCCTGCTAGGTGGCTGGCGCTATGCCAGTGCCAACCCGGCCACGCCGGACGGTCGCGCCCGCGTGCCGGCGTACAACGTGTTTGACGCCGGCCTGCGTTACACCACCGACTGGGGCGGCCACGCGATGACCTGGCACCTGAGCGTGGATAACCTGTTCAACCGCTTCTACTGGCGCGACACCGGCAGTACCGGCGGAGACAGCTATCTGTTTCCCGGCTCACCGCGACTGGCGCGGCTGTCGGTCACGGTCGGGTTCTGAAGATGACCCTGGTCGAGCTGGTCGGGGCGTTGATCAGTGCGTGGGCGGTGTGGCTTACCGCCCAGCGCCGTCCGTGGTGCTGGCCGGTGGGACTGGTCTCGGTGCTGGTCTACGGCGGCATCTTCGTCGATGCGAAGCTGTATTCCGACGCCTTGCTCCAGCTGGCCTTCGCCGGGCTCATCGTCTACGGCTGGCGTCGCTGGCTGCGCCATCTGGGCGACGACGGCCGCGTGCAGGTGGCGCCGCTGCCGTTCGCGGCGGCGGCGGCACACACGGCTATCGGCGTGGCGGGCGCGCTGGCGCTGGGCTACGTGATGCACCGCTGGACCGATGCCGCCTTGCCGTGGCTGGACGCCGCCCTCACCAGCTTCAGCCTGGTGGCGCAGTGGTGGCAGGGCCGACGGCATATCGCCGCCTGGTGGCTGTGGATCACCGTCGACGTGATCTACGTGGGGGAATACGTCTACAAGCACCTGCTGATCACCTCGGTGCTGTATGCCGGGTTCATCGTGCTGGCGGCGATGGGTCTGCGCGCATGGCGACAGGCCGCGCCGGCGGCCGTGGTGGCACCGTGAAGCCACAGCAGACGGGGCGCCATGCGAAGATGGTGCTCCTCCTCAGCCACCTAGCTTGACCCCATGAGCAGTTACGATTTCCGCCAGTTCCAGGCCGAGCTGGCCGCGCTGGATGCGGCCAAGGCGAAAGACAAGCCCGCCGAGGCACCGCCCCCCGCAGCGCCCGCGCCCACACCGGCTGCCCCGAAAAAGCGCGGCCGGCCCAGCACCAAGGCCGCCGAGGCGGAGCGGCTGGCCCGCGTGCGTGAGGAGTTCCTGGCGCTGCGCGCTCGGCACAACCTGACGGTGGCCGACGTGGTGGCGTTCTTCCCGGAGGAGGAAGGCGTGGCCTATCTGCAGTCGCTGCTGGCTCAGCCGCAGCCGCGGCGGCGCCGGCGCAAGGCCGACGCCGAATAAGCCCTCAGTCAGGCTCGCCTGTCAGGAAGCGATAACCCACGCCCGGCTCGGTCTTGAGCCAGCGCGGCGCGGCCGGATCGTCGCCCAGCTTCTGCCGCAGCCGCCCGACGACGATACGCAGGTAGTGGGTGTCCTGTACGTGGGTGGCGCCCCAAACCTCGCGCAGCAGCTGCTGCTGACTGACCACCCGCCCGGCATGACGCAGCAGCAGCGCCAGCACGGCGTACTCCTTGCGGGTAAGCGCCACGGGGGCACCGTCCAGCTGCACCTCGCGACGCATCTGGTCGATCACCAGGTGACCGTCGTCGTAGCGCGGCGACGCCTCGGTGCTGGCAGCCGCGACGCGGCTGCGCAGCAACACCCGCAGACGGGCCATCAGCTCCTGGATGCCGAACGGCTTGGTTACGTAATCGTTGGCGCCGTGATCGAGCGCCTGCACCTTCTGGCTCTCCGAGTCGCGCACGGACAGCATCATCACCGGCACGCTGCTCCACTGGCGCAGCTCGGCCAGCACTTCGTGCCCCTCGCGGTCGGGCAGGCCGATGTCCAGGATGATCAGGTCCGGCGATTGGGTGGCCGCGAGCGCCAGTCCTTCCGCCGCCGTGGCGGCCTGCAGCACCTGGTAGCCCTCGGCACGCAGCCCGATGTCGAGGAAGCGGCGGATCTGCGCCTCGTCGTCGATCACCAGCACACGGGGGGCCGAGCTAGTCATGGATGGAACTCCAGCAGGTGAGCCGGGCGGCACGAGATCGATCGTGCTGGCACGACGCTCGGCGGGCAAGGCCTAGATTTCTACCTGCGCTCCCAGCTCGATCAGCCGGTTGCCGGGAATCTGGAAGAATGCGGTGGCGGGCATCGCGTTGCGCGCCATCAGCACGAACAGCTTCTCCCGCCACAGCGCCATGCCACGGCGGCGGGTGCCGGCCACCACGCTCTCGCGCGACACGAAGAACGTAGTGTCCATCATGTCGAACGTGATGCCGCTGCGGCCGGCCTGGGCCAGGCGGGCCGGCACGTCCGGATCCTCGGCAAAGCCGAAGCGCAGGCGCAGGCGCCCGAAGCCGCCGTCCAGCGCCGTCCACTCGATCTGCTCGTCGGCCTCGGCCAGCGGGGTTTCCAGCGTTTCCACCGTCAGCAGCACGTTGCGCTCGTGCAACACCTTGTTGTGCTTGAGGTTGTGCAGCAGCGCGTGCGGCACCGTGTTGGCGTTGCCGGTGAGGAACACGGCCGTGCCGGCCACACGCACCGGCGGGTGCTCGATCATGTTGACGATGAATGGCGCAATGGCCAGCCCGCCCTGCTGGATCTCGCGCACCACCAGTTCGCGTCCGCGGCGCCAGGTCGTCATCAGCAGGAACACCACCAGGCCCAGGGCCAGAGGGAACCAGCCGCCGGACTCGATCTTGATGATGTTGGCGCTGAAGAAACCCAGATCTACCGTGAGCAGGCCCAGCCCGGTCGCCAGCACCGCCGGCACGCTCCAGCCCCACTGCCAACGCGCCACGATCAGCGCGAGCAGCGTGGTGATCACCATCGTGCCGGTCACTGCGATGCCATAGGCCGAGCCGAGGTTGTCCGACGAGCGGAAGCCGACCACGGCCAGCACGATCAGCACCAACAGCGCGCGGTTGATCCACGGCACGAAGACCTGGCCGGACATCTCATGCGAGGTGTGCATCACCTGCATACGTGGCACGTAGCCCAGTTGCATCGCCTCCCGGGTCATTGAGAAAGCACCCGAGATCACCGCCTGCGAAGCAATCACCGCGGCCGCCGTAGCCAGCGCGATCATCGGATAAAGCAGCGCGCGCGGCACCAGGTGGTAGAACGGATTGGCGATGGCGCCCGGGTCGTGCAGGATCAGTGCGCCCTGCCCGAAATAGTTCAGCACCAACGCCGGCAGCACGAAGTTGAACCATGCGAGGCGGATAGGCCCCTTGCCGAAATGGCCCATGTCGGCATACAGCGCCTCGGTGCCAGTCACGGCGAGCACCACGGCGCCCAGCGCAAAAAACGCCTCGGCATGGTTGTGCGTGAAGAACGCCACGCCGTACGTCGGCAACAGTGCGTAGAGCACCGTCGGGTGCCGCGCGATACCAAGCACGCCCAACGCGGCAATACTCACGAACCACACCGCACAGACCGGGCCGAATACCGCGCCGATACGCTCCGTGCCGCGCTTCTGCACCCAGCACAGGGCCAGGATCACGCCCACGGTGATCGGCACCACGTAGTGTTCCAGGTGCGGCGCGGCCACCTTCAGCCCCTCCACCGCCGACAGCACCGACATGGCCGGGGTGATCACGCCGTCGCCGTAGAACAACGCCGCGCCAAAGATGCCCAGCACGGCGATGGCCAGACGCAGCCGCGGCAGGTCGCGCGCACTGCGCTGGGCCAGCGCCATCAGCGCCATGATGCCGCCTTCGCCCTTGTTGTCCGCGCGCATGATGAACAGCAGATACTTCACCGACACCACGAGGATCAGCGACCAGAACACCAGGCTCAACGCACCGAGCACGTTGTCATGCGAGGCCGGCACACCGTGCGGGCCGAATACTTCCTTGAGCGTGTACAGCGGGCTGGTGCCGATGTCCCCATAGACCACGCCGACGGCGCCCAGGGCCAAGGCCGCTACGCGCCGTTTCGATGAAGCTTGCATTGCGAAGACTCCCGGCGACGGTGGCACCGTCGCTTCACGCCACGCCCGCACCACCCGGTGCCGGGTTGTCGTGGCAAGGCGCGCATTGTGCGGAAATCGGCAGGCGAAAAGAACGAAAATCGGCGCGGATGCATAAAATCTTCGTAAAAATTTTTACGCCCTGCGACATCATGGACCGCCCTTGAGCGCAAGAACCCACGACATGCCGATGACCCTCGCCACCATCAGCGTCGCGCTGCCCCAGGCCATCGCGCATGGCGCCGGCACGGTGCAGACCGGCATCTTCAAGCGTCCGGTCAGTGGCGCGGTCCGCGTTCACGCGGCACAGCTCGACGGCGACGGACAGGCCGACCTCGTGCATCACGGCGGACAGGACAAGGCCGTGTATGCCTACAGCCTGGAGCACTACGCCTGGTGGCAGGAGACGCTCGGCATCGACGCGGCGTTTGCGCATGGTCAGTTCGGCGAGAACCTCACCGTGGCCGGGCTTGACGAGGCGACCTTGTACCTGGGCGACACGCTCGCCATCGGCAGCGCCCGTTTCGTGGTCACCCAGCCGCGCGTGCCGTGCTTCAAGCTCGGGCTGCGCTTCGGCAATCCGGCCATGCCACGGCTGTTTGCCGGGTCCCTGCGCAGCGGCGCCTACCTGCGCGTGTTGCAGCAAGGCACGATCCGTGCCGGCGATGCCGTGAACGTGGTGGATTCGCCAACCGAGAAGATCAGCATCCGCGACCTGTTTGCGGCCTATCTCGCACCGAACGATCCAGCCGCCACGACCCTGCTGCGCCGGGCGCTGACGGTGCCGGCCTTGTCCGGGGAATGGCGACGGCAGATCGCGCAGCGCCTGGAGCGGCGCGCGGCGACGTGATCCGGCCTCAGCCGTCCTTTCGGCGACAGCTCATTGCCGGTGCCTGGTAACCCCAGGTCACGCGGGCCTCGCCACCTTTGTCCCAGAACGTCTCGTTGGGCCCGGCATAACGCGCACCGCTGGCCGAAGGTTGCTGGAACATCAGCACGCTGCGGTCGCCGCGTTCCACGATCGCCGCGGCCGGATCGGTGGCATAGAACGTCGCCACCAGTTCGTCGCTCGCACTGCCGTTGCAGGCATAGGCAAACGGTCCACG
Source organism: Dyella sp. (assembly GCF_051962475.1). Taxonomy (GTDB): domain Bacteria; phylum Pseudomonadota; class Gammaproteobacteria; order Xanthomonadales; family Rhodanobacteraceae; genus Dyella_A. The sequence goes on along the minus strand of NZ_JBQCCF010000032.1, from coordinate 28,034 downwards.
ACCTGCCACCAACGCGTAGCGCGCCTGCAGTTCGGCGATGCGCTGGCGATAGCTGTCCTGCACGCAGGCATGCAGGTCCGCGCTCTTCCAGCAATCGTCACGCCCCTTGATCCAGCCTCGCTGCTCGGCCTTCAGCACCGGCGGATGCTGGTTGGCTGACTTGGCGAGCGCCGCGGCATAGACGCTCGCCATCCGCCGATCGAGCACTGTCAAGCCAGAATCGCTGCAGATGAGCTTTTGCACCGAGCCGTTGGCGCGCTGACAGTCGAAGCTGGGTGTGGCCGCTTCAGCCGCCGCGGCGGCGCCTGGCCGACCGGAGAGCGCGGCCAGTCCCCAGCTAAAGGCGATGCAGAAAGACAACGTGCGCATGATCGTTCTCCCTCCAGGGCGCGGACAGCAAGGCCTGACTGGGCGCGACGGCGCGCCCGCAAACCCAAGCATCATCCTGGCCGCCCCTGCAGAACAAGCCCTGCCACCGACATATCGATGCATGTCTGGAGACCACGCCAAGCCACAAACAAAAAAAACGCGCCGGAGCGCGGTTCTTCAGGTGTTTCCCGGATTCTCGATGAGAGTCCCCGAAACGCTATGTGGTGCCCAAGGGGGGACTCGAACTTCAAAGATGGCAAGGATTCCAGGCAGCCTACCGCAAAGCTACCGCCAACGTTACCGCCACAACTGCACGACATGGCCAGCGCCCCACGCCAGCAGCACCAGCTGCCCAAGCGCGCCACACGCCGCCTAACCGCACCATGTTGCCCCTCTGGTCACAAGGCCCGTGCAGCACGCCGTGGAGGCCTTGCGCGAGGGCACTAGCCGGCACTGTCTCAAGGGTTGAGACATGGGCCGTGGATAATGGAGCCGCCCAATGCCGGGCAAGCAAAGGAACAGGTCATGTCCAGTAAGAAAGGGCCACCGAACTTCCGTGATTCTGGCAGCGGCAAGTTCGTCACGGAGAAGTACGCCAAGACGCATCCGAAGACGACGGAGGAAGAGCACAACCGGCCGCCGCCGAAAGGGCCGCCGCCGAAGAAAAAGTAGCGACCAGGCCCTCGCATACGCGAGGGCTTTTTTCTACACGCCTTCACCTGGTGGCACCTGACCCTCGATAGGTGAATACTTACGGCATGCCTTCGATGAGGGCGGCAACAGGGGACAGCATGAAGATTCTTGTGGGCATCGCACTCGTGTGCGCGCTTGCCGGGTGCAGCACGTACCAGGCACACAGCAACTTGCCGACGCTTTATGCGCCGACTAACGCGAACCAAGTCCAAATCCTCTACTCGCCACCGCAGCGCGCGTACACCTCCATCGGCATCGTCTCCGCCAACCGCTACAAGCCTGGCTGGACTGACCCCACGGTTAGCGACGCCATCCCGCAGCTACAGGCAGCAGGTGCGGAGATTGGCGCGGATGCGGTGATCGTGCGCAGTGACCGCAGCAATAACGACAGGCATGTCGTGGTTGAGGGAGAGGCGATTAAGTTCACTAGCAACACGGGTGTGCACTAACTCCAAGGGAGAATTCATGTCAGCAGATTTTGCTACAGCCTTGGTGACAGCAGGTGGCGCTACCGTTTTGGCAGTCGTCACCTATAGCTTGACTAAGAAGCGCGAAAGAGAAGCCGATGTGCGAAAAGAGCGCTTGGCTTACTACAAGGAATTTGTCGCAAGTCTCAGCGGCATCATTGCCGGCGAAGATACTCCCGAAGGGCAAAGGACTTTCGCGCGAGCGTGCAACAACCTCAATTTGATCGCGCCGCAACCTGTCATTCATGCGCTACAGGCGTTCCAGCACGAAACTAGGCGAAGCCGTCCAAGCCCAAGCCGGGAACGCCACGATCTGCTTTTATCTCGACTACTGTATGAAATGCGAAAAGACTTGGGTGTGTGGCCTAAAGATAGTCGGGATTTTCAAGTTGGCCTATGGGCCTCCGGTGTAAAAGATTCGACGCCATAGGAAAGGGCTGACACGCATGGGTCTCCACATTAGCTCAATATCGAGCCTCCCTTTGTCAGAGGAAAGGGAGTACTACATCTATGTCCTTGACTACTACAACTGGGACGAACCCATATCAAATTCACTCCAAAGTAATGCGGAAAAAATTGCCTCATTTTGCGCGGCAAACAATGCCGTGATGATAAAGGGGCTTCCGGACAGCCATTTTTATTCGGAAGTGCTTTCATGGGTAAAGATCGACGGGCAAGATCCGTATTTGATTCTCCCGGCGTTACTGATCACTACAGCTCACCCCAAATACTTCATTGATGCGAACGAAAGATTGCCAGATGGTGAAATCGAAGATTCTCTTATTTTTCTTAAGGTAAGGGATTTATGCAAGACTCCCTCTGACGTGATTCAGCTTCTAGAGAAGATTTTTGTCGATATTAGAATGCATAAGAAAATACGCGACTTTGCTATTACGAAAGAACTTCGTGCGAAAGAGCATGGCGCCTTGGTCGATGCGCTAATCCTTGAGCCAAACATCGGCGGCGTTGGGATAGACATTAAAAAGCTTGCTTCATGGATTGCGTCACGAACCAAGCGTCACTAACCAACCGTCCGCTTGTAACTTACCGGAGCCAACATGCCTCTAAGGGAAGTAATCGACCAAAACTGCCCGCTATGCGGTGCGCCGGCAGACTATTGCCTTGTTGATTCCGACAAATGCAAGTACTTCGATTGTCCGAATTGTTCGCTTTTTCAAATATCGCTGCGGGCCGAGAAGGTCATTCTTGGCGCCCCACAACAGTGGCGGGATAGCTACGCACAGAAAGCGAAGCAGGCTCCAGATGAGCATGCGTTGGTTATTCGCGTGCCGCCTGCATCTCAGGAACCAGGCGTAGCAAGCGCCGCCCTATCGGGCAAGTTCGTGCTTAGGTCAAAACTGCCGCAGTGATTACAACATGGAAGAATTAGAGCTGACAGCTAAGAAACTACAGCTAATGCTTGTCCATGCTGCGTACGGCCGTGCGATGATGAAAGCACACCAGCTCGAAATGCATCTTTCCACTTTATTGCTTTGCCATGCAATCGAGAACAAATTGCCGAGCGGACCAGACCACATAAAAAGGATGACCCTAGGCACCTTGGCCAGGGAGTTCGTAGAAAAGTATGGCCCCTCCGATTATGTGGCGGAAGAAATTGACAACATGGTCTTCTTTCGCAATGAACTGGCGCACAGAATTTCAGAGCACATAGTCCGCGCCACCACGGATGAAGAATGGCACGAAAAGTTTATTGAGGAACTTGGCGAGGTTGAAGACATGTTCGTAGACACCATCAAACTCCTAGGCCCCTACATGGAGCAATGCTATCGCTTCATGGGGGCTACTCACGATGACCTATTGGCCATCGTGAACAAGGTTTATATTGGTGCAAGAGCCATTGTTTCTTAAACATCCCCTAATTCAGATTACCACGTGCACTGACGCTCACCCGGCATCGCTTCCTACGTTGGAACTATCATGCTGCGCCAATCCTCCGATACGCGATTTTGACTTGGCGCGCGTTGTACAGGCTCGAAGGGAGCGAACATTTTCACTCCCCCCGGTGGGTTTGGCTCAGGATTGAGTAAGCTTGGCGCAGAAGGTCATGCGAGCGAATGAGACCTCGCCATCCTCGGCGACGCTTATGTCGCTCACTGCAACAATCTCCAGCACTTCATCTCCATCAACCGTCAACACCTCGGCAGCCACAGGCACGAGCGTAGTCGCATAGCCATCGCGTGCCTTCTGCATTTCGTCCTCGATATGCTGCCACGCGTCCGGGTATCGCTGTTGTGCCTCGGTGGTTTGTTGCAGGCTCATGGCTTGCCTCCTCTCTGTCGTTCCAGTTGTTCGACGCGGTTGCGCAGTGCGGAGACCTCGCCGCGGAGGGCGTTAAGTTCCGCAGACACACGCTTCACCAGGTCCACGAACTGATCCCGGGTCACCGCTGCGTCAGGGCGATGGCGTTCGGCGTGTCGGCGTGTAGGTACCAACTCATCCATGGCCGCTGCCGCTCTTGCCGGCCTGCTGCTCAAGCTGGGTAACGCGCTGCTGCAGCGTCTTGTTGGCCTTTACCAACAGCGACATGAAGGACAGGAAGTGACCAATGGTCAAAGGTCGCCCGTGCATCTCCTTGGGCACACCGGCAATGATGTCCTCGAAGGACATAGGCGTTTCGGTCTTTTCTGGACTCATGGCCCACCTCACCACTGCACATCTTCGATTACGACCACGCCCGAAGCGCGGGTTACTTCCAGGCCAAGCCAGCGCGTGAGAAGTATCGCGACCGAGTCCGTCTGGAACATAGAAACCAGATCCTGCGGGCCACCGAGTGGGTTGGTAGCCATTTGCAGGGTCGCCTGATCACTAGCGTCCAGCAGTGGCGCTTCGGCATCACCAGCAATGGCCGTGGCATCCAGAAGCACCGCCTTGCGGCCGTTGGAGTCCGCGGCGGGCACGGCGTCACTGACCAGTACCGGGACACCTGCCAACTCGCCACCATTCGGCCCCATGAGAGGGAACGCCTGCTCGCCCGTCGTCGTAGCCTTGGTTGCCAGTCGGTTAGCAGTGTGGACGTCGATCACTAGGTAAGGCTTGCCCGCGGCCTTGATGTTCACGTTCTCCAGAGCGGCACCAAGGTCGGTCAAGGGCGAAGCCGAGCCTGTCACCGACGATGCGCCCTCGGTCACGCGGGCGAGAAAGGCTGCGTCAGAGGCCGTCGCTACGCCATTGCGCAGCTCCGTTGCGAGCAGAACATTACCGGCGGCAGTAGTGCCATTGACCAGCTCCTGCGAAACGGCGATGAGCGCCTGCGCCTTCATGGGATCAAGGTCCTGGCCGTTGAACGCCAGGCTGCTGACCGGCGCCGCGGCGCCTTCGCCAACCACGGCCCCAACCGCTGCAGCGGTGGACACAGCCAGTCGCATCCGTAGGGGCACGCGACGCAGCGCCTGGTCGGCCAGTAGGCGGTCCACTACCGACACCGCCGGCAGCGTCTCAACGAAGCCCGCTGCGACCAGGGAGTGACCCACCAAGCTGCCCGCCCAACCCGCGTCTGCAAGGCTTCCGGCGGACACAGCCGAACGCAACACGGTAGCCACACGAAGCCCGTTCGGGTGCTCATCAGCAAACTGCGACGCCAAGGACAGCTTGCCGCCCGCCTTGGCCAGGCATTTAGCCATCAACACAAATTCAGCCACGTTGGCCCCTTGAATCATCGACATGATGAGACTCCTTACGGTTGTGCCGCTGCACAACGCGACGGCATAACGCAAGGCTGGTGTCTAGCCGGGGGGTGGGCCTAGGCGGAAAGATGACGGTTGATGACGTTACCGCTAACTTTTCACTTTCCTGATAAAGGACTGAGGAGCGACTCATGCGAGGAAAAGTTTTCGGCGTCTTGCTCGTTTTCACAGCCGGGCAGGCACTTGCAGACGACTGCGTGGTGGGCACTGAGATCACCAACGTTCGACCTGATGGCGTGCATGCCGTGAGCAGCGTCTTTTCAGTGAAGCTTTACTCTGACATTAGGTCATGCAATGACGCGCTGTCCTACCAAGCACGCAACCTCCCGCTTTCTGCCGCTGCGAAGGCGTACCGATGGGACAGCCTGACCTTTGACTGCCATGTGCCAAGCTCTTGTTCTCCAGCCGATCAGGGCGATATTGAGCCCTTCAGTCAGGTCGTCTATATGAGTCGAGTTATCACACCGAAAAACTAGGCGCTACTCGTCATCGCAGTTTTCAAGCACTGCCGCAAGATCACCCAGCGCATACATCCATGTACCCAAGACAAGCCTGCACGGGATCGGCCGCGTGCCGAGGCGAAGGTTGCGCAGGTGCCCTTTTGACTTGCCCAGCAAGTGGGCGGTGACAGCTTCGGACACAAGATCGCCAGCGACGATGCGCCATCCCCTATCCGTGCACAGGTGGCGCAGAATTTCGACCCGCGCCGCAATGGCCTCCGCGCGAGTTGCATTCAATGCCGCCTCGGCGTCTTCTCGTGACACAGGCACGGCCGTCCCGCAGCATGGGCAACGTAGGGCGAACCTGGTCATTTCCGCGGTTTCCAAAATGGGCACCACCGCAGTTGATTCGGCAGACGCGGCAGCGCCCGCACCTTGCACCAGCCTTTTCCGTCGCGCTCAGGCTCAGCGCGGTAGTGCTGGCAGGAACCGCAATCAACACGCGGACGCGTCGCCCTCTTGATGGGTCGAACACCACACCACGGACAGCTTGGCACCCGCCAGTCGTCGCCTGGCCAGGTAGCCGGCACCCAGACTGGCGAGGCGCATCCATTGCAGTATGCCGGCGCCACCTCGTCCCAGGGCTTGAAACCGTGGCCAAGGAGGAACGCCCGAGCGCGGGGCAGTAAATCCATCACCTTACGGGGCCGGCCTCTCATGGCAACCTCTCCACAAGCGTCGTGGCGGCCCGCTGGCGGCTTTCGGCTGCCCGTGCCGCGCCCTTGGCCTTGGTGGCGGCTGTGGAGCCGGCTGGACGGGCTGGCGGACGGCGGCGGCTCATGGCTGCACCCTCCGGTATTTCCCCAGCACAACACGCCGCGCACAAGCGCACACCCCTAAAGGGGTTGTGTGCGTTGTTGTGCGCTGGGCGGTTGTCTTGTCTCAACGCACAAAAACAATTCTTGTGCGCGCATATGCGGCTTGTGCGTTGGCTCATGGGGCACCCACCTTTGCCCGGCCAGCGCCTGCGTTTCGCATCATCAGCATCGTGCTGGAATCGGCGGCATCGAGGCACAGCCAGCCGTCACCATGAGCTTCAAGCCAGCCTTTGTCGAGCAACATGCCAATGGTGCCTGCCTTGGTGGACGGCTTGAGATAGGACTCAATCGTGACCTGGGTGAGCTCTGTATTTTTTTCGAGCCATTGCTTCAAGCCGGCGCGCGAAAGATACGGCACATGATGGTCACCCCGTGGATGGGTTGAGCCATATGCCAGCCATGCGCTGCGCCACTGCCCTTTCTTTTGGTCAAAAGATTTGGAGGAATGGCCTTTTTGCGGCAAGGAGCCACCCTCCACCAGCACGGCACTACTCACCTGCTCGCCGTCCTCGTCCACCCAGCCCGGCAGATCAACCCGCTGCAACTTGACGCACACGGGCGGCACCGGGTCGGCGTCGCGCATCTTCAAAAGGGACACCACGATCGCGCTCTCACCGGCAGGCGGAGGCTGCACACCGATTTCAACATCGAGGGCACCACGCCATGCGCTCGAACCACGCGCCCGGTGTTGGGCCTCGGCGGCATTGCCGGTGTGGTGAACCAGTAGTACCGAGCAACCAAATTCCTGTTTCAGCGCGTCGCAGTTCGCAATCATGGCGCCCGCATCCTTGGCTGTATTCTCATCGCCCCGCATGAAGCGGTGCAGCGTGTCCACGACGATAAGGCAGGGCTTGACGCCGCTGCTGCGGATCGCATCGATGACGCGGGCAAGTCCCTCCTGTGAATCTAGGTCGCATCCGCTGCGTGACATGGCCATGTCCTCGGCCTTCCCGGCGGTGCCGTGGTGAACCGCCCACGCCTGTAGGCGCTGACGAAGGCCCTTATGTCCTTCCCCGGCCAGGTACACCACGCTTCCAGACTTCACCCGGTTGCCGAGCCAGTCCGGCATGCCGTTGGCGATGTGCATACACCAGTCGATAACCAGGAACGTTTTGCCCGCTCCGCTCGGCCCATGCACCATGATCAGCGCTTCAGCCTGTAGCCAACGCTTGATGTGCCAGGCAACCGGTTTCTGATTCACGCGCAACTCTGATGTAGGCACCAGCCACCTGTCGGCACGCGCTTTGGCAGCAGCACGCGCAAGCCATCCGGTCACATCCTCACGCATCCCCGCGATGAAGGCGGCATCCTCGACCTGACGCTGGGCCTGCTCGGCCCGCGCACGCGCAATGCTTCGGTTCAAATAGTCATTGCGCGTAGCCTTGCCGCGCTGCCCCAGCGTCGTGTCGCGGAACATCCGCCGCACCTGTGCATTGTTGGGCGAGTAAAAACACAGCATCGACAGTAATGCCTCATCGGCTTCGCTCTGGCTGGGATAGCCAAGTTCGTGCCACTGACCCGTACATAGCGCGCGGAACTTGTCACCGTTTGTCGCGCGTTCCGCGGTCGCAGTAATCTCCCTATCACTACGCGTCTCGGGGCCGTCCGGCAGGTCACCGATGGCCGCAGGCTCCGGCATTGCCTTAACAAGGTCGTTGAGCGCGTGCTGACAATCCACAAGAGGCGGCGCCTTGTGCACGTTGCCGGTGAAGATGAAATAGCGTCCCTCGCTATACACCTCCACGCTATCCCGGCGGCGACCGGGTCCAACTGTGCCGCGCCCGATGATGTGGTAGCCCTCACCGTTTGTACTGCGCTCGGTATAGGTATCGAACTGGTCGAGGATTTTTCCATGCAAGCGGCGTTCCGCTTCGTCGCCGGCCTTGTGATCTAGGTCGATGCCGAAATACGGATCACCCTTGCTGAAAACAAAGCCGATATGCGGCAACCCGGAGGCACACGCCTGCTCGAACGTCCCCCATGTGCCAGGGTCGGTTGGACTGGCGAGCCGGCCCGTGTGCGGATTAATGGGTTCCTTCTTGCTGTTGGCGGCAACCCACTGCGGCAACGCACGCAGTTCCGCAGGAATGTTGTCGTAAGAGGATTGAGTCGGCGGGAGCGGGGCTTGCGGCGCGGCTGGGCTATACTGCGGTTGCAGCGCATCCCCATTGTCCTGCACCTTCGAAGAGCACGCCCTGGCCGGCGTGCTTTTTTTATCGGCCATGCCGCACCCTCCGCAACTCGCCCAGCAGGCGCGTCAGGCCAATCACGATGGCGTCAGCGCCGGCCAGGTTGCCGCTCCATTGCTCAACGGGCAGCCACCTTTCGGCCATTGCCGCGAGTGCAGACGCTCCAGCGATCACGTCGGCGATAATTTCTTCGTCGGGCCGTGGATCGCTGTTCATGCCGATGCCTCGGCAAAAGCAGCAAGGTCAGCGCGGTGGTAACGGACAAGGCGACCGCCAATCTTGCGGTATCGCGGTCCTTTGCCCAGCGAACGCCAATTGCGGAGCGTGCCAACTTCCACATTGAGGATGGCAGCCGTCTCACGTTCGTCGACTAGATCGCCAGGCTGCAATTGGGTCGTAGCTGCCGGCGCAAGAGAATTATTCGATTTCATTTGGCTTAACCCGAGTAACGCTGTGATGCCACAGCGTTACTTAAATTAAGCGCATTTCCCGCGTCACGTTGGATAATTGGAAAGTGGCCTACTCGCCCCCTAGCTCGTCAGGCAGGGGATTGTGTTCCTCTTTCTCTTTGTTCGTTCACGCCTTGTGCTTGAAGGGGATGACGGCCGCGCCCGCGCGCAGCGCGTCAAGATAGCCCGCCCACTCCTGCATCATCTTTGTGCGCTCATCCAGATACTGCGCGGCATGTGTGTACGCTTCGCGCACTTTGTTCGACTCAGCATGAGCAAGCTGGCGCTCAATAGCATCAGGGTTCCAGCCCATTTCGTTCAAGCGCGACGCCGCCATACTGCGGAACCCATGCCCGGTCATTTCATCCGTGCCGTAGCCCAGGCGGCGCAGCGCCGCGTTCACGGTGTTCTCGGACATGGGGCGACTCGTTGTGCGCAGACCCGGAAACAGATAACGACCGCTTCCTGTTAGCAGATATAGGTCGCGTAGAATCGCAACCGCTTGCGTGGACAAGGGCACAATGTGCGCGGCCTTCATCTTCATGCGTGAGGCAGGGATGCGCCATACCGCGCCGTCCAAATCCACCTCTCCCCACTCAGCCATGCGCAGCTCGCCGGGACGCACGAATACCAGCGGCGCTAACTTCAGCGCAGCCAGCGTGACGGGCTGTCCGGTGAAGCCATCAATGGCACGCATTAGTTCGCCAATCTTGGCTGGATCAGTCACGGCAGCGTGATGCTTGTTCTTCGGAGTTTTCAGGGCACCGCGAAGGCTTGCCGTGGGGTCTATTTCGGCCGTTCCTTCTAGGATCGCCCAGCGAAATACCTGCCCTGCCTTCACGCGCGCGCGCTTAGCAGTCTCCAGCTTGCCGGTCGCTTCCACCTTACGTAGCGCATCCAGTAGTTGGCGTGGGGTCACCTCAGCCAATGGCACACTGCCGATCTCGGGAAACAGGAAGGTCTCCAGAATCCAACGGGTCTTGTTGGCGGTAACCTCCGCCACATCCTGCCGCGCCATCCATTCCCTGGCCGCCATCCCAAAGGTATAGGCCGCAACTTCTTCTGCGGCTGCTGCCCGCATCTTTGCAGCCTTGGCCTCCTGCCGGACGGCGCCAGGGTCGATACCGTCGGCAATCTGCCTTCGGGCTTCCTCCCGCCGCTCCCTGGCAATGCGCAGGCTCACGTCAGGAAAGGTGCCTAGGCTCAGCGTATTGCGCTTGCCGGTATGGGGGCGCCGGTAGTCAAAGCGCCACCAGCGCGCGCCGTCGGGCTTCACCAGCAGGTACATGCCCCGCTCGTCGGCCAGCTTGTACGGCTTAGCCTGGGCCTTGGCGTTGGCGACTGCAGAAGGGGTCAACATGACGGTAACTCCCGAAGGCTTGTCGGGCAGGCATGCCCGATTACCGCCGAAGCTACCGTCAGAATTGCGGTATCTCAAGGGAACTTGGTGGCCCTACCGTGGTGCCAACCATACCGTGAGGCAACAAAAAACCGCGCCGTGGCGCGGTTTCCGTGGTCTTCCGGGAAGTCCCGGTAAACATCAATGGTGCCCAAGGGGGGACTCGAACCCCCACGACTCTCGTCGCTACCACCTCAAGGTAGTGCGTCTACCAATTTCGCCACCTGGGCAGGTGTATTTCGATTTACTTCGCCGACGAGGCCGGAGCCGGGACGTCGGTCTTGCTCGCTGCTGGGGCGGCGGGAACGTCGGTACCCGGAGCCACCTTCGCCGCCTGCGGAACATCGCTGTTCACCGGTGCGGCGGGCTGCGCATTCTGGGAGGCCGGCGCCTTCTTGGCAAGCCCCGCCATCACGCCCAGATCGTCATTCGTCGGCTGCGGCGCACCGCTGTGGCTGAGATACATGCCCATGCCGAGGCTGAGCAGGAAAAACAGGCCAGCCAGCACGGCCGTGGCGCGGCTCATGAAGTTGGACGAGCCACGGGCGCCAAACACGGTGGCCGATGCGCCGCCGCCAAAACCCGAACCGGCATCGGCACCGGCGCCGCGCTGCATGAGGATCAGCACGATCATCGACGCGGCGACCAGGATGTAGAACACGCTGAAAATGACGAACATGTCGGTATGGATTCCGTTGCGCTCAACGAGCGGCCGAGCAGATGCCGATAAAGTCGGCGGCCAGCAGGCATGCACCGCCCACCAGACCACCGTCGACATCGGGCTGCGCGAACAATTCCGCGGCATTCGATGCCTTGACGCTGCCGCCGTACAGCAGCCGCGTCAGACCGCCAATCATAGCATCCTCCTTCACGAGTTGGCTACGCAGGAAGGCGTGCACCTGCTGCGCCTGCTCGGGGCTGGCGGTGCGTCCGGTGCCGATCGCCCAGACCGGCTCGTAGGCGATCACGGCGGTGTCGAACGCGGCGATGCCGACCTGCTCGAGCACGGCGCGCAACTGGCGCTGGACCACCGCCTCGGTCTGCCCGGACTCGCGCTCGGCCAGCGTCTCGCCCACGCACAGGATCGGGGTCAGGCCGCTGGCCAGCGCCGCGGCGAACTTGCGCGCCACCAGTGCGTCGCTCTCACCGTGATACTGGCGACGCTCGGAATGGCCCACCAGCACCCACTCCGCGCCCACGTCCTTGAGCATCGCGCCGGCCACTTCGCCGGTGTAGGCGCCCTGCCCCTCGTGCTCGCTCAGATCCTGCGCGCCCAGGGCCAGCCCGGCTTCCTGGCAGGCGGGCGCAACGAGCGCGATGTAGGGAAACGGCGGAATCAGCAGCACGTCGACCTCGGGCGAGCACGCGACGGCGAGTTCCCCCACCAGCGCCTGCGCCATCGAGCGGCTGCCGTGCATCTTCCAGTTGCCTGCCACGAGCTTCTTGCGCATGGGGGACGCCTCGTAAAAAACCGCGAGCTTAGCGACGCGGCCCCGATTCGGGCAATCGGACATGGCATCGGGCGCGCCGGGCCGGTCAAGATAGGCACCTTTGCGAACGAGGATCCGCGATGACTGCCACCCGCCCCCTGAGCCTGGTCACCGGCGCCTCCGCTGGCATTGGCGAGGCGTTCGCCCGCGCGCTGGCTGCGCGGGGTCATGACCTGGTGCTGGTGGCGCGGCGCGAGGAGCGCCTGCAGGCACTGGCCGACGAACTGCAGCGCGCGCACGGCAACCGTTGTCACGTGATGGCGGCCGACCTGTCCGATCCGCAGGCGCCCGCGGTGCTTTGTGACGAGCTTCAGTCGCGCAACCTGCAGGTGGACTGGCTGATCAACAACGCCGGCTACGGCCTGCCCGGCACGCTGGTGGCCAACCCGTGGCCGGCGCATGCGGACTTCATCCAGGTGATGATGACCGCACCCACCGAGCTGGCCTGGCGACTGCTGCCGGACATGCGCGAACGCGGTCACGGCCGGGTGATCAACGTGGCCTCGCTAGCCGGTTTCGTGCCGGGCACGGCCGGACACACGCTGTATGCGGCGTCCAAGGCCTACCTGATCAAGCTGTCGCAGTCGCTGGCGCTGGAGAACCGCGACGCGGGCGTGCACGTAAGCGCGCTGTGCCCGGGTTTCACCTGGTCGGAGTTCCACGACGTCACCGGCACGCGGCAGAAGATGAACTCCATGCCGGGTTTCATGTGGCTCACCGCCGACGAGGTGGCGCGCCAGGGCATCGACGCGGTGGAACGCGGTGCGGTGGTCTACGTGCCGGGGCGGGTCAACCGCACGATCAAGGCGATTACCGAGTGGCTACCCGACCGGCTCGCACTGTGGCTGTCGCACCGCCAATCCGGGCGCTACCGCAACCACTACGATTGAACGACTTCGCTTGCGCTACTGTGACGCCCACGCACTGCACCGAGATCGCCGAGCATGTCGCTGTTTCCCAAGCACCCGGCCATGCGGCCCCTGCCGTATCGCAAGCCCACCGAAGGCCGCGACTACTGGGTGGTGGATGACGCCCTGCCCAACCCCGACGAGGTGCGCCGGCGCTGCCTCGCCAAGACCGACTGGGAGTTCGGCTACCCGACGACGGGCGAGGTGTGGCCAGGCATGCGCGCCAGCGATGCACTGGCATCGGACGAGCTCGGCGCGATCGAGGTGAAGGTACGCCAGCTCACCGGCGCCAGTCGACTGTGGGTGGAGCAGACGCCGGAAGGCCAGCACCTCAACCACAACTGCGTGCAGGTGGTCGGCTCCACCGAGGGCGCCGTGAAGCCGCACACCGACTCACTCCACCTGTGTCGCTACGCCGCGGTGCTTTATCTGCACCCCGACGCACCGGATCGCTGCGGCACCAGCTTCTTCCGCCAGCGCATGCCCAACGGCCAGCTCGGCGGCAACATGGTGATGCCGCCGCACCGCAACCTGGTCGATGCACTGGGTAGCCGCTTCGTGGCGCCCACCGCGTTCGTCGAGGACGTGCGCGTGCCGCATCGGTACAACCGCCTGCTGGTCTACAAGGCCAACATCATCCACAGCGCCTCGGCGTACTGGGGCCTGGACGGCCCGGAATCGAAGCGGATGACCGCGGTGTTTTTCTGGATGGCGTGATGCCCGCAACTCGGCGGCGTCCCTGCTCCCCGCACGCGGCCGACGCAGACCGCAGACAAGGGCGCCAACGGTTCAGTCCTGGCGGACGCAAGTCAGCGTATCGCCCATGATGAAGCGCTTACCGTCCCGCGCCACCTCCCAGTCCACGCGGTACCGCCGGTCGTCCAGGCGGGTATAGACGAAGCGTTGCGCCGGTTGCACCTGGGCATCGCCCTGCCAGGTCAGCACCGGCCCCTGCCAGCCCTCGCTGGTAAAGCGTCGTGCGCCGCCGAAGCTGTCCAGCACGACCATCGCGTACCGGCCGGCGTGCGGCACCTGGCTCCAGGATTCGACGGCGCGATAACTCGCCGGCGGCCGGTCTGCGTGATGCTTGAGCAAGACGCTGCCGCCGAGATCGGCGGCGTATTCCATGTGCGAGGCGATCGCCTTGCCGCTGGCGAAATGGCCGCTGCAGTTCCATCGGCCCACGAAGCCATCGAACGGGTGATCGGGTTCACCCGGTGCAGCGTGGATCGCCGACGCGAATCCGGCCATCAGGAAGAGAACGAGATAACGGAGCATGCACGGCACCCGCTGGAAGTGTGCCGCAAGCTAGCAAGCCTCCCGGCCGGCGCACGCCGGCCGGAAGTCACCCTCGGTCAAATCAGCTTGATCTCGCGCAGGCGCTGCAGCAGGTACTCGTGCGAGGTGATCGAGCTGTCGTAGCGGCTGGGGTTGTCCGGCGTGATGCATTCGGGCACCGGATCGAGCACGACATCAGGGTTCGGATGCAGGAAGAACGGCACCGAGTAGCGCGGCTTGCGCGCGTTATCGTTCTTCGGGTTCACCACGCGATGCGTGGTGGACGGATACACGTGGTTGGTCAGGCGCTGCAGCATGTCGCCAATGTTCACCACGATGGCGTCGCCCTGCGTGGTGATCGGCAGCCACTCACCCTCGCGGGTGAGCACTTCCAGCCCTTCGGCGCTGGCGCCCACCAGCAGCGTGATGAAGTTGATGTCCTCGTGGGCGCCGGCGCGCACGTTGGGGATGTCGTCCTGGGTGATCGGCGGGTAGTGGATCGGCCGCAGGATCGAGTTGCCCAGGTCGGTCTTGTCCTCGAAATAGCTCTCCGGCAGGCCGACATGCAGCGCCAGCGCGCGCAGCACGCGCGTGCCGAGCTGGTCCAGCGCCTCGAACAAGCCGTAGCCGTAGCGCTTGAAGTCCGGCACCTCGGTCGGCCACAGGTTGGGCGCCATCACGTCGGCGAACTTCGAGTCGCGGGGAATCTCGCGCCCCACGTGCCAGAACTCCTTGAGATCCGGATGCGCGCTATCCTTGGCCGTTTCTACCTTGAACGGCGTGTAGCCGCGCGCGCCGCCGGAACCGGGCACGTGGTACTTCATCTTGGTTTCGGTGGGCAGCGCAAAGAAGCGCTGAAACGCGTCGTAGGCGCCATCGACCAGTGCCGGATCGATGCCGTGGCCGCTGATGCAGCAGAAGCCGAACTCGCGGTAGGCCGCGCCGAGCTCGGCAACGAAGGCGTCGCGGTCGGTGTCGTAACGACGGATGTCGAGGGTGGGAACGTTCTTCATGGTGACTCCAGGTTGGCGTGCGGTCGATTTCATCCGCCACCGCAAGGGCGGGGCACGTCGGGCCAATCCTTGGCGACCTGGGTTACAGCTAAAGCAGGCTCACGAGCGTTCGAGGGCGGATTTTACGACGTCCGCCAGCGTCTGCGCCAACGCCTGCACCTCGGCGGCGTCGGCCGCCTCCACCGTCACGCGTACCACCGGCTCGGTGCCCGACGCGCGCAGGAACACCCGGCCGCGCCCATCCAGTTGCGCCTGCGCCCGCGCCACGGCCGCGGTCACGTCAGCGTGCTCGAGCACGCCACGCGCGTTGCCGGCCACGCGTACGTTGAGCATCACCTGCGGCAGTTTCACCAGGCCGCGGCGAGCTTCGGCCAGATCCTGCCCCGCCACAGACAGCGCTTCCAACACCGCCAGCGCGGCGACGATGCCGTCACCGGTGGTGGCGCGGTCCAGGCACAGGATGTGGCCCGACGTCTCACCGCCGAGCACGCCATCGTGTTCGCGCAACTGCTGCAGCACGAAGCGGTCGCCGACATTGGCGCGCAGCAGCGGCACTTCCATCGCGCGCAGCGCCTGTTGCAGGCCGTAGTTGCTCATCAGCGTGCCGACCACCGGCCCCTTCAGCAGGCCGCGCGCGCGCCAGCTGCATGCCAGCACGTAGAGGATGTCGTCGCCGTCGGCGAGCACGCCGTGGCGATCCACCAGCAACACGCGATCGCCGTCGCCGTCGAAGGCGATACCGATGTCCGCACCGCGCTCGATCACCGCCTGCTGCAGCGCCTCGGGGTGGGTCGAGCCCACGCCGCGGTTGATGTTGAAGCCGTCCGGGGTGTCGCCGATGGCGCTGACCTCGGCGCCCATCTCGGCGAACACCTTGGGCGCCACCTGGTAGGTCGCACCGTGCGCGCAGTCCAGCACGATCTTCATGCCGTGCAGGCTGAAATCCTCCGGCACCGTCGCCTTGCAGGACTCCGCATAACGCGCCACCGCGTTGTCGATGCGACTGGCCTTGCCCAGCCGCTCGGACGGCACGGTGACGAAATCGCGTTCCAGCTCGGCCTCGATCGCCACCTCGATCGCGTCGGACAGTTTCTCGCCGCTGGCGGAGAAGAACTTGATGCCATTGTCCTCGTACGGATTGTGCGAGGCGCTGATCACGATGCCGGCGTCCGCGCGCAGCGAGCGGGTGAGGAACGCGACGGCCGGCGTGGGAATGGGACCGAGCAGCTACCCGTCGCCGCCGGCGGCGACCAGCCCGGCCTCCAGCGCGGACTCGAACATGTAGCCGGAAATGCGCGTGTCCTTGCCGATCACCACCGACGGGCGCTTGGCGCCGCTGCCCTGGCCGGCGAGCACGGCGCCGGCGGCGCGACCGAGCTTGAGCATGAAATCGGCGCTGATCGGCCACTGACCGGTGCGGCCGCGGATGCCGTCGGTGCCGAAGAATTTACGTGAGGTCATGGGTCGATCCTTGCGGGAGGCGGCGTCGCGCAGCGCGCGCCGTCAGGTCATTCGTCGTCGGGCCAGCGCGGCGCGGCGGGGCCGGCGTCCTTGCGGCGGGCCGGGCGGTGGGCGTCCACCGCGTGCCACACCGCCAGCGCGTCGACCGTGGCGGC
The DNA here is from genome assembly GCF_051962475.1 of Dyella sp. Classification (GTDB taxonomy): domain Bacteria; phylum Pseudomonadota; class Gammaproteobacteria; order Xanthomonadales; family Rhodanobacteraceae; genus Dyella_A. The sequence continues at coordinate 11,141 of NZ_JBQCCF010000032.1, read as the reverse complement.
CACATCGTGCACGCGCACCAGTTTCGCGCCGTGCTGCACGGCAATCAGCGCGGCGGCCACGGAGCCAGCGGCGCGCTCGGCCGGCGCGCTGCGCCCGGTGATCGTGCCGATCATGGATTTGCGCGAGAGTCCGGCGTACACGCCCGCGCCGAGATCGGCGAAGCGGCGCAGCTCGCGCAGCAGTTCGAGGTTGTGCTCCAGCGTCTTGCCGAAACCGAAGCCCGGATCGACCAGCACCTTGCGCCGGTCCATGCCAGCCAGCTCGCAGGCAAACAGCCGGTCGGTGAGGAAGCGATGCACCTCGCCCACCACGTCGTCGTAATGCGGATCGTCCTGCATGCCGCGCGGCTCGCCCTGCATGTGCATCAGGCACACCGGCACACCCAGCGATGCAGCCGCATCCAGCGCGCCCTCGCGGCGTAGCGCATACACGTCGTTGATCATCCCTGCGCCGGCGGCCACCGCCGCGCGCATCACCTCGGGTTTGGAGGTGTCGATCGAAATCGGCACGGCACAGTGCGTGGCCAGCGCCTCGATCACCGGCAGCACGCGCGCCAGCTCCTCGTCCGTCGATACGTCGGCCGCGCCGGGGCGGGTGGATTCGCCGCCTACGTCGAGCATGTCCGCGCCCTGCTCTACCATCGCCAGGCCGTGCGCCACGGCGGCGTCGAGATCGGCGTACAGACCGCCGTCGGAGAACGAGTCGGGGGTGACGTTGAGAATGCCGACCACGCGCGGGCGGTCCAGCGTCAGCGGACGGCCGTTGCAGTCGAGCACGGTGGCGAACAAGTCGGCAGCGGACATCATCGTTGGCGCCTCAGCCCAGCCCGCCCAGCGCACCCATGTGCTGGCGGTAGTAGCGCAGCTCGTCGATCGAGTCGCGGATGTCCGACAGCGCCGTGTGCGCCGAGTCCTTGCAGAAGCCCTTGCCCACCTGCGGCGCCCAGCGGCGCGCCAGCTCCTTGAGCGTGGAGACGTCGAGGTTGCGGTAGTGGAAGTAGCGCTCCAGCCGCGGCATCTGCCGGTGCATGAAGCGGCGGTCCTGGCAGATCGAGTTGCCGCACATCGGCGACTTGCCGGCCGGCACCCAGGCCTTGAGGAATTCCACCGTCGCCTGCTCGGCGGCGGCGTGATCGGTGGTGGAATCGAGCACCTGCTGCCACAGCCCGGAGCGGCTGTGCTGGTTGCGGTTCCAGCTGTCCATGGCTTCGAGCCGGTCCAGCTCGTGGCGGATCGCGAACACCGGCCCTTCGGCCAGAATGTTGAGATCCTTGTCGGTGACGATGGTAGCGATCTCCAGAATGGAATCGGCGTCCGTGTCGAGGCCGGTCATCTCCAGATCGATCCAGATCAGGTGGTTTTCGTTGGCTTGGCTCATGCGTCCTCCCGGGCCGTCGAAGTCTAGTGTGGCCCCATCCGCTTGGCGACCCTCCCGGCCATGTCCGGGGCGGCGGCGCATGCGATCATCACGTGATGCAGACTTTTTTCTGGCACGACTACGAAACCTTCGGCGCGGACAGCCGGCGCGATCGACCGGTGCAGTTCGCCGGCATCCGCACCACCATGGAACTGGAAATCGTCGGCGAGCCGGTGATGTTCTTCGGCAAGCCGCCGCGCGATGCGCTGCCGCATCCCGAGGCCTGCATGATCACCGGCCTCACGCCGCAGCAGGCCGAGCGCGAAGGGGTGATCGAGGCGGAATTCGCCGCCCGCGTGCACGAGCAGCTGGCCGAGCCCGGCACCTGCGGCGTGGGCTACAACTCGCTGCGTTTCGATGACGAGGTGACGCGCCAGCTGCTGTATCGCAACTTCTTCGACCCCTACGGTCGCGAGTGGGAAAACGGCAACTCGCGCTGGGACCTGATCGACCTGGTGCGCATGTGCGAGGCCCTGCGCCCGGAGGGCATCCACTGGCCCACCCGCGAAGATGGCTCGCCCAGCTTCAGGCTCGAACACCTGGCCAAGGCCAACGGCCTGCAGCAGGAACGTGCGCACGATGCGCTGTCGGACGTGCATGCGCTGATCGACCTGGCGCGGCTGATCCGCGTGCGCCAGCCGCGGCTGTGGGACTGGCACTTCGCCCTGCGCCGCAAGCAGCGCGTGTTCGAGCAGCTGGACGTGGCCGGCATGACGCCGCTGGTGCACGTGTCCTCGCGCTACCCGGCCAGCCAGCACTGCCTGACGATGATCGCGCCGCTGGCCCTGCATCCCGCTCGGCCGGGCGAGGTGATCGTCTACGACCTGCGCTTCGATCCCGCCGAGCTGATAGAGCTGGACGAGGAGGACATTGCCGACCGCGTGTTCACCTCGCGCGCCGACCTGCCCGAAGGCGTCGAACGCATCGCGCTGCGCACCGTGCGCGCCAACCGTGCACCGGCGCTGGCGCCGCTGTCGGTGCTCAAGGGTGCCGACCTCGCTCGCCTGCACCTGGACCCCGAGCGCTGCCTGGCCCACGCCGACACGCTGCGCGCCGCCGCCGGCGTGCGCGAGAAGGTGCAGCGCCTGTTCAAGCAGGCCGCGACCATGCCGGCAGCGGAAGACGCGGAGCTGGCGCTGTACGACGGATTCCTGCCCGACGCCGACAAGCGCCTGCTGGCCGAGGTGCGCGGCACGCCGCCGGAGCAACTGGCGGCACGCGGCTTCATGTTCCGCGATCCGCGTTACGCCGAGTTGTTGTTCCGCTATCGCGCACGTAACTGGCCGCACACGCTCAGCGCCGACGAGCACGCGCGCTGGGACGCCTTCCGCCGCAACCGGCTGACTCGCCCCACCCCGCTCACCGGCCTCACTCTGGACGAGTACACCGCACGCCTGGCGCAACTGCGACAGGACCCGGCCTGCGCTCACCATCACGCCCTGCTCGACCAGCTCGCTGCCTGGGGCCGCGAGCTGGCCGCCGAGATCACGCCCCTCGCCTGACGCCACCGACGATGCCCGCTACCTACTTTTCGCCCGCCACCTTCCGCTTTCTCAACGCCCTGGGCCGCCACAACAGCCGTGAGTGGTTCCTCGACCACAAGGCCGACTACGAGCAGCACGTGCGCGAGCCGTTCCTCGCCCTGATCGCCGACATGCAGGCGCCGATCGCGAAGATCAGCCCGCACTACCGCGCCGACGCGCGCAAGAACGGCGGTTCGCTGTTCCGCATCCACCGCGACACGCGCTTCTCCAACAACAAGCTGCCGTACAAGACCTGGCAGGGCGCGCGCTTCTTCCACGAGCGTCGGCACGAGATCGCCGCGCCCTCGTTCTACGTGCACATCCAGCCCGGCGACTGCTTCGCCGGCGGCGGCATGTGGCATCCGGAACCGGATGACCTCAAACGCATCCGTGGCTTCATCGCCGACAACCCGGCGGCGTGGAAGAAGGCTACGCACAGCAAGGCGTTCCGCGAGCGCTTCGAATTCTGGGGCGAGTCGCTGAGCCGCCCGCCGCGTGGGTTCGATCCCGGGCACGAGCTGATCGACGACCTCAAGCGCAAGGATTTCGCCGCCGGCCAGGGCTTCGACGAGGCGCTCGCCTGCTCACCGAAATTGCTGCCGACGCTGGTGGACATCTACCGCCACATCGCCCCGCTCAACGACTACCTGTGCGCGGCGCAGGAGTTGGAGTTCTAGATAATCGGGGCGAATCGGGTCGCCTTGCCGAAGAGCATCGCGACTGAAGTCGCTCCTACAGGGGCGAAGTGGCAGGTTGTGGGAGGGGCTTCAGCCCCGACGCTTTTCCGCGATTCGGCCACCGCCCCGCAAGCCGGCAGCCACCAGCACTGCCGCCAGCGCGGCCAGCGCCACGTAATACGCCGGTGCCGTTGGACCGAGGCCTTTCACCAGTGCGCCGATCAGCGGCGGCGTGATGCCGCCGAACACGGCGTACGCCACGTTGTAGGAGAACGACAGCCCGCTGAAGCGCACCGCCGGCGGGAACGCGTCGACCATCACCGTGGGCACCACGCCCACCACGCCCACGGTGAAACCCGCCAGCGCATACAGCGGCAGGAAATGCGCTCCGCCAAACTGCAGGTCAAGGTAGAGCGCGCCCGTTGCCAGCGTCATCAGCACCGCGCCGACGGCCAGCGTGCGTGCCACGCCGAAGCGGTCCGCGGCCGCACCGAACGCCAGGCAGCCGACCGCCAGCGCGAACGAGGCCAGGCTGTTGCCCAGGAATGCCGTGGCCGGCGGCAGGTGGAACACCGCCTGCACCAGCGTCGGCGTCATCAGGATCACCACCACGATCGCCGCGGTGAGCGTCCAGGTCACCGCCATCGAGCGCACCACCGCGCTACGGTGTTCGCGCAGCACGCGTTTGAGCGGCAACTCGTCGGCCAGCGCGCGCCGCGCCTGCATTGCCTCGAACACCGGCGTCTCGCGCAGCCAGCGCCGCAGCCACACCGCGATGAAACCGAACACGCCGCCGGCCAGGAACGGCAGCCGCCAGCCGTAGTCGAGCAATTGCGCGGGCGTCATCCGCTCGTGGATCGCCGCGGTGAGAAGCGAACCGATGAGGATGCCCACCGTGAGCCCGCTGGTGAGGCTGGCACAGGCGATGCCGACGCGTCGTGCCGGCACGTGCTCGGCCACGAACACCCAGGCGCCCGGCACCTCGCCGCCCACCGCGATGCCCTGCAGCACGCGCAATGCCAGCAGCAGCACCGGCGCGAGCGCGCCGATCTGCGCATACACCGGCAGCAGACCGATCGCCAGCGTAGGCAGCGCCATCAGGAACACGCTGAGCGTGAACATGCGCTTGCGTCCCAATAGATCGCCGTAATGCGCCATCACGATGCCGCCCAGCGGCCGCGCCAGATACCCCGCCGCGAAGATGCCGAACACCTGCAGCTGCGCCAGCCACGGCGCCGTGCCCTTGGGGAAGAACAGCTCGCTCAGCGGCACCGTGAGAAACACGAACACCACGAAGTCGTAGAACTCCAGCGCTCCGCCGAGCGCGGCCAGCCCAAGCGTACGCAGGTCGCCGCGGCTCAGGCGATCGGTGGTGGAAGGACCCGCGGCGGTAGTGTCGTGCATGCGCATCGCGATGGCAGTGAGAGGGCGGCAACGATAGCCGATGGCCGTATTTGTCGACCACGTCGCACTCCGGCTGCGCTGCGGCAAGACCGCGGCAAACCGGCGCTGCTAGATTCCATGCGCCGCCGCATGGTCATCAGGGGAGATCGCGGCGTTCACCGGTGCCGCGACGGCACCACCGACGGTCGAACTGCACGCAAGCCACGGAGGGTTTGTCTCGTCCGTGCCTGCACCGCGCAGGGCGGCCCCACGCGGCGATGCCGCCTTGAGGGAGAGACACGCATGCAACGCATGATGCTGATGGGAGCGCTGGCGATGACCGCCAGCGTAGGGGTGCACGCCGCTACCGGGGTGGCGCTGGTACATGGCACGGGCAAGCAGACCGATGCCTACAACGACTACTGGCAATCGGACATGGTCGAGGGCATCCGCAACGGGCTCGCCGACCGCAACAACCTGCTGGTGGTGAACTGCGATTTCGACCAGTACATGTGGGACGACCGCGCCGCCGGCTGCCTCGCCGGCCAGCTCACCAGCTTCATCCAGAGCCGCAACATCGACCGCCTGATCGTCATCACGCATTCCAACGGCGGCAATGTGATGCGCTGGATACTGTCCAACCCCACCTACGACGCGCGCTATCCGGCGATCATCCAGCGCATCGTCAAGGTGGACGCCATCGCCCCGTCCAGCGCTGGCACGCCGCTGGCCGACGCGGTGATCGCCGGCAACGTGTTCGAGACCTCGCTGGGCTGGCTGCTCGGCTACAAGTCCGACGCGGTGCGTCAGCAGCAGCTCGGCTGGATGGCCACCTACAACCAGCAGTACCTGCTCGGCACCAGCGGCCGGCCGGCCCTGCCCGTGGCGTTCCGCGACGTCGTCGGCACCGACGTGGTGTCGGCGGTGTGGTCGAGCCAGGCCTACTGCGGCGGCTACACCCAGAGCGTGGGGCTGGAGATCACCCAGAACTGGCTGAGCAGCTGCTCGGACGGCTTCATCGAATGCTCCAGCGCCCAGGCTGCCGGCACGCTGTGGTTCAAGGACACCTCGCGCACCAGCAGCGGTCAGGTGCTTAACCACAACCAGAGCCGACGCGCCTGCTTCGGCCTGCCCTCCATCCTCGCCAACGACCTGAAGGGGTGATCGCGATGAATCGACGGATCCTTGCCGCCGGCATCGTCGCCGGCCTCTTTGCCTCTTCCTCTTTCGCCACGACGCACGTGCTGTTGCCCGCCGCACCGAACGACATGGTGCCGCTCGCGTTGCAGGCCGCGCCGCCCGCTGCCGTCAACCACACGACGGCGCTGGTCGGCGTGGACGTTCCGCGCCCGCATGCCGAGCGCCAGCCGGTCAGCGTGAGCTGGGTGTTGCCCCCCGATGCACCCGTGGATCCGCTACCGCAGCCGTTCGCCCACGCCAGTCGCGAGTACTGGACCGACGTCTCGGCCACCGAAATGCAACGCGGCGTGGAACTGCCACTGTCCGCGCCCGGCGCGGTGATCCGGGTCAGCCCCAGCGACCCCAAGGGCGGTCGACTCGATGCCGCGACGGTGAACGTTCGCATCCACGGCCAGACGCTGGCCGGCGAGCGTGCGGCCAGCACGGTCGGCGACGTCGCGGCGCTGCGTGCCACGGGCATGGCCGTACCCGATGCCTCGCTGGTCATGCAGCTGCGTCCCGAGCTGGGTGCCGGGCCGATGACGCTGCAGGCCCCGAGCGCCAGCGGCCGCTACGTGGTCCATGTGTTCGAGCCGAAGAGCGCGTTCACGGTGACCGCCAAGGCCGACCGCGACGACCTGCTGCTGGGCCAGCGCCTGCACCTGCGCGTGGCGATGAAGGACGGCGATCGCGCGCGACCGCTGCAATCGGTCGGCGGCTTCCTGCGCGCCCCGGATGGCCGCACCACCCTGCTCGACTATCGCGCCAACACCGACGGCAGCTTCAGCACCGACGTGGCGCCAGTGCAACCGAGCAGTACGCCCGGGCTGTGGGAGCTGCACAGCTTCACGATCGGCGACGATGGCCAGGGCCATGCAGTGCGTCGCGACACCACCAGCGTGTTCGCCGTGGCCACGCCCGACGCGAAGCTGAGCGGCACGGCGGACACCCGCCACGCCGGGCGCCACGGCATCGACATCGCACTGGGTGTCACGGTGGACAGCGCCAGTCGCTTCGCCGTGTCTGGCGTGCTGTACGGGCGCGATGCCAAGGGGCGCATGGTGCCGGGCGCATACGCCCAGTCGGCCGCCTGGCTGACGCCGGGCGAACGTCAGCTGGTGCTGCGCTTCGATCCGTCCAGCCTCACGGGCATCGGTGCGCCCTACGAGCTGCGCGACCTGCGCCTGCAGGACCAACCCGCGATCAGCCTGGTGGAACGCCGCGCGCTGGCGCTGCGATTCGATCGACCGTAACCGTGCGGCGATGCCGAGGGTCCCCCCTCGGCATCGCCTTGTACGTGCCTCAGTGGCCGAGGTACTTGCCGAGGAACGCTTCCATCTTCTGGTACAGCTCCTCGCGATTTTCCTGCGCGTAGAACCCGTGGCCCTCCTTCGGCTTGCTCAGCCACTCGTACGGCTTGCCTGCCTTGTTCAGCGCGTCGCGCAAGCGGGTGGCGTTCTGGTACGGCACGCGCGGATCGTCCTCGCCGTGGGCAATCAGCACCGGCACGTTGAACTTGTCCAGCTGGTACAGCGGCGAGATCGCTTTGGCGGTCGCCTCGTCGCCGATCGCCTCGGCGAAATAGGTCCGGCCCACGCGCATGTGCGAGGTGTCGCTGCGCTCGAAACCGATGCTCCAGTCCGACACGCCAGCGTAGTCGATCGCGCACTTGTACTGGCCCGGAGCGAGGATCGGCTGCATCAACGAGGAGTAGCCGCCGAAGCTTCCGCCGTACACGCAGACCCGATCCTTGTCGGCGTAGCCTTGGTCGATCGCCCAGTGCAGGCCGTCAAGCAAGTCGCGCTGGATGCGATCGCCGAAATGCCTGTAGCCGGCCATCTCGAATGCCGGACCGCGACCAGCCGAACCACGGTAATTCACCTGCACCACCGCATAGCCGCGGCTGGCGAGGAACTGCGCGTCGGTGTCGTAGGTCCAGCCGTCACGCACGCCGATCGGACCACCGTGCGGCAACAGCACCGTGGGAAGGCGCTTGTCGGTCGCCCCGTGCGGCACGGTGAGATACCCCTCCAGCTCCATGCCGTCACTGGCCTTGAAGCGGAACGGACGACGCTCGGCCATCCGCTCGGCGTGGATCCACGGCTCGATCTGGAACAGCGGCTGCAATCCCATCGTGCCGGTGTCGAACAGTGCCAGGCTGCCCGGATCCCGGTCGCTCTGCGCCACTACCAGTAGCCGCTTGCCCGCCTCGTCGCCGCCTCCCAACAACACCAAGTGGTCGGTGAACTTGCCATTGAGTGCCTTGAGCACCTGAGCACTCAGACTGTCATCCAGATAGCTCAGATGCGGCCGCCCGGTCTCGAACAGCGCGGCGTACGGCTTGCCGCTCTGCACATCCCACAGCACGTCACCGACCGAGGCGAAATCATCACTGGCGAGTACTTGTCGCCCGCTGCCATCGAGGCGGCTGGCTACCAGCTGATCCGGGCCACCTGCGTTGCTGTATAGCGACCAGAGGGTCTGCCCGTCACGGCTGATCCTCAACGGGGAGAGATGTTTGCCGGTCACGCTGTCCGGCAGGCGCTTCCAGGCCGCCTGGCCATCGGCACGTGCATACACGTCGATGCTGTGCGCGTCGGTGGTGCCGTAGGCCAGCCGCGCCACGCCGTCGTGCACCACGAAGGACATGCTGCCCTTGTCGATATCACCCATCAGGGTCGGCTTGGCGCTGCTCGAATCCACGTCGTATATCTGGCTGCGATGGCTGTCCCAATCGCCCGCCGCGTTCCGCTCGGGAATGATGCCCAGTTGGATGTACACATGACCGTTTCGCGGATACGGCACGCCAGCGATCGAGGGAAAACCACGCGGCATGTCCATCGAGTGCGGACCGGCCTGCAGCGAGCCGCGATGGCGCAGGCTGTAGAGCGTCTGCTTGTGGCCACCATCGAAATCCACTGCGATGATGTCGCCAGTGCCCTGCGGCGCCTCGAGAGCGCTGGTGGTGTAGGCCAGTGGCACCACCATGCGCGTGTTGCTCACCCACAGGATCTGCGCGGGCTGGTAGTGGCTCACCATGTCCAGTCGGCTGACGTATTTCAGATCCGGAAGATGCAGCACCACCAGCTGATGATCCGGTTCGCCCCACTTTGCCTTGTCGTTATGCAGTGAGAGGGCCAGGTACTGGCCGTCCGGTGAAATGGCCGGATGACTGAGCGATCCCGTCTTGGCGAAATCGGAAGCCGGCAGTGTTTGCGCGGCCGCTTGCGCCCGAGCGGGCTGCGGTGCAATGGAAAACCATACGAACAGACCCGCCAGGCATAGCCCGGCAAGATGACGTGGCATATCTTGATCCCCCTTCAATTACTGATCGTCACAGCGAACCCGATCGGATTGCTGCCCTGCTTGCGTCGCCCCCGCGACCCGGCATCGGCCCCTCGTCGAGTATAGCCAGCCCCTCGCCCAAACCGACGGCTGCGCCGTTACGCCTCGCCGAACGGAAACGTCAGCACGTCGGCGATCGCGTCGGTGTCGGCCAGGCACATCAGCAGGCGTTCGATGCCCAGCGCCACGCCGGCGCAGTCGGGCATGGCGTCGAGCACGGCGAGCAGGCGCGCGTCGACGGGCACCTCGGGCAGGCCGCGCTCGCGGCGCCTGGCGTTGTCGCGGGTGAATCGCGCGGTCTGTTCGGCCGCGTCGTTCAACTCGTGATAGCCGTTGGCCAACTCATAGCGACCCAGATACAGCTCGAAGCGCTCGGCCAGCGGCGGCTCGCCGGGACGGATGCGCGCCAGCGCGCACTGGCTCGCCGGGTAGTCGTGGATCACCGTGATGCGATCGCGCGGAAACGCCGGCTGCAACTTGTGCGTGATCAGCAGATCGAGCCAGTCGTCGCGCTCCAGTCCGTCCGGGTCGATACCATACTCGCGCAGCGGCGCCAGGAGGGTTTCCAGCGGATCGTGCAGCGGGTCGATGCCAAGCTCGTCGAGGAACAGTTGCCGATAACCGCTGATCACCACCTCGGCGCGCCGACCCACGAGGGCGAGCGCGTCCTGCACCAGCTCGACGGTTTCCTCCATCAGCCGATGATGATCCCAGCCCACGCGGTACCACTCCAGCATGGTGAACTCGGGGTTGTGCCGCCCGCCGGCCTCGCCGTTGCGGAACACACGGCCCAGCTCGTAGCAGTCGCCCACGCCCGCGGCGAGCAGGCGCTTGAGCGGAAACTCCGGCGAAGTGCGCATCCAGCGCTGCGGCGCGCCAGCGTCGACGTGGCCAGTGAAACGGGTGACGAAGCTCTCGATGTTGGGGTCGGTGTTGCCGGCGGCGGAGAGGATGGGCGTTTCCACCTCGAGCACACTGCGGGTGTCGAAGAACTGGCGGATGAGGCGGTAGACGGCGGCGCGCAGGTGGAGGGCGGCGTGGGGGTTATTGGCTGACAAGATGAAAGGCGCCCCCTCACCCCGGCCCTCTCCCCCGGCGCCGCCGGAGGAGAGGGAGCCAACGGCTCGCCCGCTCAAACTCCCTCTCCCCCGGCGGCGCCGGGGGAGAGGGTTGGGGTGAGGGGGCCGCTTTTGCTTGAGCACCCGAACAATCTCCTCCAGCACATCTTCCGTTCGCAGCAACACGTCGTCATTCCAGAACCGCAGCACGCGAAAGCCTGCCTGCTCGAGATCGGCAGTGCGCTTGGCGTCGGAGGGCTCACCATGCTGGCCGCCGTCCAGCTCCACGATCAGCGAGTGTTCGACGCAGCAGAAGTCCGCGAAGTAGCCAGCAACCGGATGCTGACGACGGAACTTCACGCCCAGCTGAGCGGCGCGCAGGCGGTTCCAGAGCTTGCGCTCGGCGTCGGTCTGGTTATGGCGGAATGTCTTGGCGCGTTCCATGGGTTAAAGAGCCCCCCTCACCCCAGCCCTCTCCCCCGGCTGCGCCAGGGGAGAGGGAGCAAAGGCGGGCGAGCTTTCGGTTCCCCTACAGAAGGCCAGGACCTGCGAGCTTTCA